>WTJZ01000158.1 GCA_011524615.1 Akkermansiaceae bacterium
ACCGTCGAGAACGGCCAAGCCGTGACTAAGATCGCAGAGGGCGTCGAGCAAACCTTCGACCCTGAAGCAGTCTACGGGAAGAAGTAGGCAGGGAAAGAGGGCTCAGGACAGGGTCCTCTGCTAGAACTCTAAGCCAGTCTCATGACTACTACAAAGGGCTGGGGAGTTCTTCAAGCAAGCATATGACTATTTAAGAAGAGACGGCTGGTGAGGCGCGTCTCTTTTTCATTTTAATAGCAGGGGGAGCTGGGAAACTTCCGCTCAGAGCCCCCCTTTTTTCATCGAACGCTACTGCCCAACTTGTGTTCCTAGCTTCGTCTGAGCTAATTGATTAAACTCCTGACGCGTTACCCAGTGTAGTTGTCTCCAATGCCCTGTATCATTCTTCTGCGCTACACCTGGGGTACTACGCCCCTGAGCAATGAGCTCTGTGAGGGTAGAGGTGAGAGCATTAACACGCTCTGGATGCTGAGGTGCTACATTCGTCGCCTCGGCTAGATCATCTGAGAGGTTATAGAGTTCCGCAGACTTTCCAGGAGGGAGTACGAGCTTCCATGGTCCATCCGTGAGGGCAAACTCTTGCCCACTGAGGTTACCAAAGGAGATATGCGGTACGCGGTCATAATCATAATCTGAGTCTAGAAGAACCTGAGCAAAGCTTTGGCTATCTTCTCCCTCATCTGCAGAGAGGGGAGCCTCTACGAGTTCCGCAAAGGTAGCGAGTAAATCCAGTTGGCTCACGAGCTTTGGCCAGATGCGGCCTGGCTTCTGGATACCGGCAGGCCAGCGAACTAGGAACGGGACGCGGTGACCGCCCTCATAGACGGAGCGCTTTCCTTCGCGGAGCCCACCACGACTGTCATGATTATACTTCTCTATACGCTGAGGCCATGACTTCTCGGGACCATTATCACTTGTATAAACAATCATGGTGTCCTCATCCAGTCCAGACTCGGCTAAGAAGTCGAGAATACGGCCCACATGGTAGTCCGTCTCGATCAAGAACTCGCCGTAGGGGCCTGCCTCACCCTGGCCATGGAACTCTGGTAACGGACATACTGGATAGTGAGGGGAGGTGTATGGGAGATAGAGGAAGAAGGGCTTCCCTTGCTTAGCCTCCTCAGCCTTAGCCCCCATCCAGTCGATGGCCTTATCGGTAAAGCGGGTCAGGCATTGATTATCGATGAAGTCTGGGGCTACTTCAAAGCTCTGTCGCTTCTCAGGGCTCTCTTGATAGGGAGGCATGATACGGTAGTCGACATAACGCTCGTTTCTTTTCTTCTGCGTATATAGCGTTGGAGGAACCTTCGCATATCTGCCCTCGAACCACGCCAGTACGCCGAAGTTTAACGACGCAGGGATACCATAGAAGTAATCAAACCCCTTATCCAGAGGCATATCTACGGTCGGCTGACTCCAGTCACGTCCCTCTTTAGCAGTGCCAGGGAAGTCCATACCGAGATGCCACTTGCCTACCATGGCTGTATTATACCCCTGCGATTTGAGATGGCTCGCTAGGGTCGTGCGTCCCTCTCTGATCAAGCACTTCGCCTCCGAGAACATAACATTGTTTTTCATCGGCGTGCGCCATGAGTATCTCCCCGTGAGTAAGCCATAGCGTGATGGAGTACAGACGGAGTTAGAACTATGCCCGTGGGTAAAGGCAACGCCCTCTGAGACCAGTTGGTCGAGGTGTGGGGTCTGGAACTTACACTCTGGGTTCAGAGCCGAAATGTCTCCATATCCTTGGTCGTCAGTGTAGATCACAATGATGTTGGGGCGAGATGCACCAGAGAGCATCAAGGATGAGGCGGTTAATGAGAGCAATAGTCGGAGCATATCTATCATTATGCACACTAGTGCCCGACCTTATATGATTTTGAGCAAAAACTATAGCCGGCAGCGAGGGCATAAGTCACATCATGCGGCAGGGTGACAGAGGCTGTTACCGAAGGGGCTTGCCTACTGTTGAGGACTTGCTTAAGAGTGCCGTAATATGAAGCAGATTCCGATAGTGGCATTATGTGGCTTTCTAGGCTCGGGGAAGACGACTCTCTTGAGAAGGTGGCGTCGTGATGAGGCGTTGCGTGATGCCGCGATGATCGTTCATGATTTGAGCGACCTAGGGTTCGATGCTGAGCTCCTCTCCGCAGATGAGAAGACTCCCAAGGCGGGAGGGCTGAATGGCCGTGTCGCGGCTCTGCATGGAGACCATGCCATCGGTCAGCTACAGAGTTCCTTACGGACGAGCTTTGAGGAGATTGCGGAGCTTGACCCTGCCGCTCCATTAGTCCTCGCGGAGAGTACAGGTGCGGCGCGTCCGTGGCCTCTGATTCAGGCGCTGACGCAGGATGACCGCTACTTTCTCAGACACTTCATCGTGACGGTGGATGCTCTGAACCTGCATCGTGACTTTCAAGACGGGCTCGCCTTGACCCGTGAGTCGCTCAAGCCTCAGGATCAGGCTCTGAGGAAGGCTGCGGAAGTCCTCGCAGAGCAAATCGCCTTTGCGAGTGTTCTGATTATTACCAAGATCGATACGGTCCCAGAGGCTACCCTCGAGAAGCAGGTGAATAATCTCCAAAAGCTGCAGCCTAATATTACCATCGGTCTCTCTGCTAGAGCAGGCCTCTTGCTGCCCCAGTTAGACGGCACGCCTGCGCCAGACCTGCAGGCGCTCGAGGAGCGTGCGATCAAATGTGGACTCACAGATGAGACCTCAGTAGCTGATGCGGTCGAGGTGACGATCCTGAATGACCCACGCCCCTTCCATCCAGAGCGACTCCATGCTGCCTGCCAAAATCACTTGGGCACCGGACTGTACCGCACCAAGGGCTTCCTCTGGATGGCCTCTCGTCCAGGAGATGTGCTCCTCTGGCAACAAGCAGGAAGCCATATCTCACTAGAACTCAAGGGGCAATGGCGCGCTGAGGTCGTCAAGAACCTGCATGGTTCACTGCTCCCAGAAGAGGTGCAAGAACTCGAGAGGCGACTCGCAGAGCGTCACCCCGTTTATGGAGACCGTTGTAATGAACTGACCTTGATCGGACTAGAGCGAGATCGTCAGGCCTTTCTCGCAGCCCTCGAGCACGCCCTCTGTACCGAGGAAGAGATCGAGGCCTGGCAAGAAGGCCACGAATTCTTCGACCCATGGCCAACCCAACTCCGTCATACAGACTAGGTGAATAGGATAGGGCTGGTTCTTCACTAGCGAATTCATTGAGCCTTTTACATCCCTTTCCTGCCCTTTAGCGTTCATTAGATAGCCTTAGTTAAGACGCGCTTTCTTTCTCTGATACAGACGTAAGCAGTTATGATTGTGGATAGTCCTGTTATCAATGCTAGATAGTTATCAGTAGATATAAGTAAATTGAAAGGATCCCAAGCGCATAAATATGCGGCTACCAACCCAATGGGGACCAAGTATTTCTCATTCCAAGTTCTTGCGAATGAAGTGCGCCAGAAAACGTATACAACGCCCCAAACAAACGTTAAATGTACCAAAATATGACATACGATATAGCATGCACATAACACAGGCATCAGCATCTTGATATCTGAGTAATGATTAGCTTCTCTCATCATCAACCAATGGCCAATCAAGCATACTGGGAGCGAAGCTAGAGAGCTGAGAAATGCCGCTCTTCTGGATTGTTTAGCTTTATCTGAAAGTATCATCTTTAAAGAATTCACAGGCTGGCGCCAGATACTGAGCGTAGCCGATAAAGCTGTAATACTAGATCTATCCCAACGAAGCTAGAACTCTTTCGAAAAGCTCTCAGTGACTTCTAAGATTTTGTTATAGGGGGGAACTGTGAGACCTTCAGCCTTTTGCTCCTGTACTACAATTGGTCATTTATCGAAAGAGAGAAATCAGCCGGGGAGTGAACAAAGGCGCCGGCTCAAGGGCTTTCTCTAGCTCACACGAAACCTCTCACCCTTAGGTCTCAATCCTTCATCCGAGTCCTAAAACAACCAGTGCCCTGATTCCGCGATCTTGGCAAGATCGCGCTACCATCTCTAGATGGGCACCGTCAGGGTGGGAGATCTTGTCCTTAATTACGCTCATCGAGCTATCGCAAATTCGCTTTTAGGCTCTATTTGGTATAGTGGTATCGAGCTTGGGCTATCCACAGTTCCTGGTCGGATACCTTGTACACAAGACGGTGTTCATCGGTAATCCGTCGAGACCAATAGCCTGAATAATTCTCTCTTAGCGGTTCGGGCTTACCAATACCCTCGAACGGAGTTTTCCTGCATTCGTTAATGAGGCGTAGTAGCCTTTTGGCAACCTTACGGTCATACCCAATCCAATAGGAGAGGTCGTCCCATGCTTGATCAGCAAAAACTAATTTAAGCATGGGTTAGAGCTCTGGTAATTCTCTGGTAATCCCCTGGCCTGACTCTAATTGTTCAATAGCAGAGCTTAGTCGATCAGCGTTTGCTGGGGAACGTCTTAGGTAGTTCGTCTCAACCATGGATTCGTAATCATCAAGCGATATCATTACCACCGCCTGATCACGCTTTCTGGTGATGATGATCGGTTCTCGGTCATCACAGACAGATTGCATGGTGGATGCCAGAGTCTCACGCGCTGCGGTATAAGAAATAGCTCTCATATGGTCATGATAACGTACAGGTCAAATACGGCAACTATTTTTTAGTACAATGATGATGAACTTAGGTGGTAAAGAGAAGGCGCTGGACTTAGGGCCTACCTTAGAAATACAGGAGTTCCAGCGAGAACATGGTACCGTGATGTGAGAACGCCATGCATCCAGTAGTCTTCACGGGCTTGCTTCTTTAGCCCAAACAAATTCTCTCTCTATTAGGCTCCTAATCCTTCCTCCTAGGCTCAACCCAAAAGATTTCTGCTTAACTTTTTTAGCGTGCTTAAGCGTGATTTCGCGGTTGAATCTAGAGCTGTAAGCAGAGCCTAGGGGGGCTTATTGTCCGTGTTTATGGTTAGTGACTTCCAGGATTTTGTTATAGGGGGGAACTGTGAGACCTTCAGCCTTTTGCTCCTGTACTACATAGTTAATATCAAAAGTCTCAGACTGTATTCCTAAAGTAGCCTTTGCCATATCAATCATCACTTGGCCAGCAGGAGACCCAATGATTTTCAATGTGCATACGTCATCCGTGAGGTTTTGTTGGGATACCTCTAGAATAATACATCCAGGTTCTATGGAGAGTAAGAATGTCTCTTTGTTTGGCGAGTCACAATATTTGGCTATATGCAAATGGTTACCATTATTGCCAGGCCTGTAAAATGTGTAATCGGGAATTTCTTTCCCTGAGACTTGGTCAGCACTGGTAATCAGAACAGCAAGTGCAGAAACTATAGAGAGGAGTACTGTTTTCATTTGTACGCAGTCTACGCTTGGGGATAGCAGATCACAAGATCAGACTTCTTAAGGCTCCAACCCTAAATCAACCTGCACCCTGATTCAGTGGGCATGGCAAGACACGCGATCAAGCTTAAGTTACCAAGTCGAAGGCAGACCATTAAAGATCAAGACGTTGGTTAGCGCTTCGGGGGGATGATCGTGCCTTGCCCCGTCACAGACTTGAGCTGCCCATTGCGGAACCTGACATCACTGCCTTGAATTGTTAGTTCCACTTGTCCTCCTACTTGTAAAGCTTGAGCGGCTTTTACTGACTGAACCCAATATTCTTTAAACCTGCTTCTCATGGCCTGAATGCTAGAGTCATCAGGTGTTTCCCCTGTTGGATCATTGATCACGAGAGAATAGGGCGTGATAGTAAATACTACAGAGTAGCCCTGGGCTGTATATTCTGCACTGGGCTGTCCCATGATAACAAAGCCCGAGTCTTTGCGTTCCTCTGTTGTGACCATTCTAGAGGTAAACACCCCGTCCCCAATGATGATGATTTTGTGCTCTTCTATTGCTATATGCTGAATGTTTTGGATCTTAACAGTGGACGCCATTTTGGCAAACACTGGAACTGATAGGAGTAGAAAAAGGGCAATAGGAGTAAGAGACTTCATTTTTATGCGGATTGGTTTCAATGGGCTCTGGTGATGAGTGAGGAAGTAATGGTTACGTCATTGAGCGCTTGAAAATAGAGGTCTTGTCTAGGTCTCAAGTTACAATCTCCTAAACGATATGACTCGCTAGAATGGTCGCAGTCGGGACTGTTCCACACCTAAGCATCTATTGGTTTTGCATTATAATGGAAGCTATTCTCCATGAGACATAGAGTTACGTTCTAACATTTTGTCTAGGGTAATACCAGTACAAGACGAGATGCATTCCAATGACAACAATAAGATTACTAGCCTGCCAGTCATCAGCAATTACCTGAACAATCTGATTTACGAGTATGACTATTGAGTAGCTTATGAATGCCCACCTCTTCATATTCCAGAGACCTATACCGCATATGATTGTGATTATGGAGCCCCCTACTAAGTAGGCTGGTAACCAGCTTTGAATCGCCAAGCTGGCGGTCTGAAGATAACCAGGGATGATGTTTGTAGCTCCTACTATTATGGCTCCGATGAATAGGTATACACAGAAAGCTGTCATCGCTTTTGGTCTTCTAGCTTGAGATGAGGGAGA
>WTJZ01000227.1:0-15890 GCA_011524615.1 Akkermansiaceae bacterium
GTCCTCAGTTTTGTCGCATCAGAGCCTTTCGAGGAGCACCCCGAATTCGTCACCGAAGTAAACTTACCTGGACTCTCTGATCTCAAACTACTCAAGGTAATGGGTATCTATGGCAGTAATGCTTCAGGGAAGTCAAATGTACTGGAAGCTTTACGTTGGTTCTTTGATTTCGTCACTAGTTCTCACAAAAACGATATCGACGAGGGCATTGAACGCCCGTTTTTCAAACTTCAACCAGAGGCTCAAAATGCTCCTACAGAGTTTTGTCTACGCTTCATTCATGAAGAGGTCAGATACCACCTAACCATCGAATTGGATAATGAACGCATCCTCTACGAATGCTTAGAAGCATTCCCCGATGGGAACTCTCAAACTTGGTACGAGCGCATTTGGGAGAATGAAGACTACAATTGGGGGACCAAAGCCTCAGAATTCCATCATATCAACCGCTATCGAAAGAAAAACACCCGTCCTAATGTCCTCTACTTATCAAAGGCTGCCGATGATAATGACAGGCAGATGATCAATATATTCCGCTACTTTAAGCAGGATCACAAGAGACGAGAACATCTTCGTTACCCGGAAAATCTTGCCTCCTATCTGTACCACACACCAGAAACTTTAGAATACCTTAACACCCACATCCCACATGCCGATCTCGGCATCTCTCACATCCACGTAAGTGATCAGATCCTTTCGTCTTCATCTATGGCAGCTTACCCAGATCTTAGACAACTTAGGTTTAGGATGAAAGGTTCAGCTCAACCAACCTTAAGCTTTATCCATCAAGGAGGCGCCAATCAACACTACTCTCTCGCATTTCATGAAGAGTCCGATGGCACTCAAAAATTCGTGCGCTACTTCTCAGAATTATTTCATAGCCTCCAGGATGGAGCATTTGAATGTATGGATGAACTCGAAAACCAATTTCACCCGCTCATGGTACGGCACTACATCTCACAATTTGCCTCTGCGCAAAACCAATATGGAGCGCAACTTCTCTTCACCACCCATGATGCAACCCTTCTCGACAAGTCGTTTCTTCGCCACGATCAATTCTGGTTTACTGAAAAAGACGCTACCGGACAATCCACCCTCTCTAGCCTGATTGAGTACTCCTCACATGAAGATAAATCTCTCATGCAGAATTATCTCAGTGGTATCTATGGAGCTATCCCTCATATCACACCTCTAGAGAACGACTCCAACCCCTCCAGATAATGCCTAGACAATTATCCAAAAGAGGTTTTGGTCGAAAGAAAAATACCAAGCCTGCCAAGAAAGCTATCTTGATCGTTACAGAAGGCGAAGTATCAGAGAAGCTCTATTTTCAAGGCCTAAAGCGGGCGCTTAAACTTCCAGAAAAACTGCTCGACTGCCATGTCGTCCCTGGAGGAACCGGGGATGTCAAAAAACTCTCTGACATCGCTGAAGATTGTAAAAAAGCACGAGCTAAGGATAAGTCCCCCCTTGCAAAAAACTTTGATGAAATCTGGGTAATTTTTGATACCGACACTCTGAGCCGAGGAGGAGCAAACTCTCACCAACTTAGCCAACGAGTGGCATTCATGGAGGACAAGGTACATCACGACCCAAGCTGGAACTTTGGCTACAGCAACCCTTCATTTGAATACTTCATGCTCCTTCACTTTGAATATAGTACGAGAGCATATACCAGCCAACAATTAGCGACACGAATCAAAGAGATTTCCAACCTAAAGAATCCCAAGAAAGAATCGCAACTTCGCGACTCCGCTTTCCTCAAGTCTCTTATTGATAATTGGAAGACAGGCCAATACAACGCGCTCAAAGTAGCAGCTTACCAAGAAGAATCTAATAGCCTGTTCCCTCACGATACACCTAACACAAAGCTCGGGAAACTTTTACAAAGCATTACATCCCCTGTCTCAAAAGTTATGGAGTAAACTTTTGCTGTATCCATTTCTCTTAGCACCCCATTCTCCTTGCCCTCCGGCTCATTTTTATCAATATTTCGGAATGATTTCGCCTTACCTCGTTCCCTTTGATCAATCCTTCGACCTTAGTTCTAGCCCGACTACCCCTCCTGCTGATGCACCAGGGAAGAAGGCGCTCAAGAAGGAACTCAAGGATCTGGTCGATGAGTTAGATGAACTGCAGCGCGTGTTCTATGCGGATGATCGTTTCTCGTTGCTCTTGGTCTTCCAAGCAATGGATGCGGCTGGTAAGGATAGTACGATTCGCTCTGTCCTTAGCGGTGTAAACCCACAAGGGTGCCAAGTCTATTCCTTTAAGAAGCCGAGTAAGGAGGAGTTAGAGCATGACTTCCTCTGGCGCACGGCTAAGTGCTTACCTGAGAGAGGACGGATCGGGGTCTTTAACCGAAGCTATTATGAGGAAACCCTCGTTGTACGAGTGCACCCTGAGTATCTGCAAGGGCAACGCATTCAGATGCCCGAGAACCTCGACGATCTCTGGCCTGAACGCTATCGCGCCATCCGAGAGCATGAGCGCCACCTCGCTAATAATAATACTGTCATCCTCAAGTTCTGGCTCAACGTCTCAAAGGAAGAACAGAAAAACCGCTTCCTCGACCGTCTCCAACGTCCCGAAAAGAACTGGAAGTTCGAAGCTGGAGACCTCACCGAACGAGGGTATTGGGATGACTACATGCATGCCTACCAAGACATGCTCAATGCGACCTCCACCGAAGTAGCCCCCTGGTACGCGATCCCCGCTGATGATAAGCCATTCATGCGAAAGGAAGTCGCCCGTATCATCGTCGACAAGCTCAAATCCCTCCAGCTCCAGTACCCAAAAATTTCATCCGAAGAGCAAGCTAAGTTCACCCAATATGAAGCACAACTCCTAGGAGAAGAGTAAATCTGACCAGACAAAAAAGGAGGCTCGAAGCCTCCTTATCGACGAATCACCCTCTCTTTAAGGGATTGATTCTATTGATGCTCCCTCCCGCAGCTTAATCTCTGCTGCTCATTAGGATTCTGAGAATATACCAGAAGAGTGTCGCGATACTAGCAAAGAGGCTGAGGGATGCTGCTACATGCTGAGAGGGGTGGTAATGGTGGATGATGTTACTGGTACTGTACAAGATCGACCCACCTGCGATGAGAATCATCGCGCCCGAGAACCAGGTTCCCAGATTAAACCCAAAGAAGATCGATCCCGCGATCAGGGCTAAGGCCACGAAAAACGCCATCTTCAGCATACCGCCCAAAAAGCTGAAGTCCTTCTTCGTCGTAAAGGCGATCATCGTGAGTGCGAGGAAAAGCCCGCCTGTGGCGACAGCTGCTTGTACGATCACTCCAGGAGCAAACTGACTCGCCATCAGGAGTATAGGGAGGAAAATAATCGCCTCGCCGACGACGTAGAGACCGAGCCCGGCATATTGCATCCCCTGACTAGAGGACGAGTTCGCCATTCCCTGAGCGATGTAAGAAACACCCATAAAACCTCCGAGAACAACCAACCACATCATCTGCGACTTCCCGAGGAACTGCATCATCACCTGCCCGAGGGACGTGTAACTGATCAGAAAATACTCTAGGAAGGCAAACGCCACGACCGCCATGGCGAGATGAGAATAGGTATTACGGATAAAGGCCTGACGAATCTCAGCTGGACTGTAGGCGACGGAATCATAGGATGGGGATAAGTTATTCATTGCTTCTATAATAGAGCGTCACACTGTCTGCCCCATACTTCCAGATAATTCGATTACTTTGAACCGCCACACTCAGACAGGCGATGTACACAGAAATCAGGAGGTTCTCCACTAATACCACGGAGAACGAGAGCTTTTCGCTTGTATAATTGAGGAGAATGCTGAGGATGCAGGCATGAAATTCGGACTCGCTGGAGCAGGAGCCATGGGGCGCAACCACGCCCGTGTCATCAGCAAACTGGATCGCGCAGAACTCGTCGCGGTCTATGATGCAGACTTTAAACGCGCTAAAGAAGTAGCGGCAGAATACGGAGCAGAACCGGTCAAAACCCTCGAAGAACTCGCTGAAAAGTGTGAAGCGGTCTCGGTCGCAGTCCCAACCATCTATCACCTCAAGGTCGGAGGCGAACTCATGCGTCGCGGTGCTAATATCCTCGTAGAGAAGCCTATCGCAGGAACGATCGAGGAAGCACGCGAACTCGTCAAAATCGCAGAGGAAGAGAACAAGGTCCTCGCTGTGGGGCATATCGAACGCTTTAACCCTGTGATGAAGACACTCGAGAAGCAAGTCGGGTACCCTCGCTTCATCGAGGCACAGCGCCTCTCGCCATTCCCTAAGCGTAGTACTGATATCGGAGTAGTCCTCGACCTCATGATTCACGATATTGAGATCATCCTTCACCTCGTCAAATCCCCTATCGTCTCTGTCGATGCGGTAGGCATCCCGGTGATCACCAAGAACGAGGACATCGCCAATGCGCGCATCCGCTTCGAAAACGGCGCAGTAGCTAACATCACTTCCAGCCGTATCAGCGCGGATAAGCTGCGTAAGATTCGTGTCTTCCAAGGGGACGCATACCTCTCTCTCGATTACCAAAACCAAGAGGGTAAAATCGTGAAAAAAGGACTCCTCGGGCTCGATCGTAAGAATGTCCCTGTCGAAAAGGCAGAGCCTCTCTACCTAGAGCTCCAGTCCTTCGCGGAAGCTATTCGTGAGCAACGTGACCCTGAGGTAACAGGCCAACAAGGTCTCCAAGCCCTCCAAATCGCGCTGCAAATCATCGACCAAATCAAATCCGATAACGATAAGTTCGGTACCAAGTAATCAAGAGCAAGCGCTGCTACAGCGCCATTCCCCGGTGCTATTAGACCACTATATTGAGGTCCTTCACCTTAGCCTGGGGGAGTGCCTCTTGGATGTTCTTCAACAGCTTCGACTTTCTCTGTTGGAGCTCGAACTTGATCACGGGTTGACTCACCCGAATCTTTAATCTCCCCTCATAAATCTCGAGCGGCTCTGAGTTCTGAGCAATGTTGTGACCAACGATCTCAGCCCATGCATCTTGGAGATGCTCTAGAGTCACCCCCTCTCGTAATCCAACTTCCTCGACTAACTCACGGAGAAAGCTCTCTGCTGAGGTCAGTCCCTCAGTCACAGATGGCTCGGTTCGAGCACCACATAGATCCAAAAAAGAACGGTCTCGAGCTTGAGACCGTTTAAAATTATAGAAGCGCTTATGCTTAGCCTTCTTCGCCATCATCACCAATGGCTTCTACTGGACATCCTTCCATCGCCTCGATACAGAGATCGAGTTCTTCTTGCGACTCAGGTTGCTTGAATACGTATGAGTAGCCCTCGTCTTCTTCACGCGTGAAGTTCGCTGGAGCGGTCTCACGACAGAGGTCACAGTCGATACACTGACAATCAACGTAGAACTTGCCACCTACGTTCTCTGGGTTTTTTTCTTCTAAATCTGCCATAGCTTATGAATTCGTCACCTAGGACTATAGCATATGCAATTCATTTTTTGGTGATTTTTTTTGCACCCACGCAGATTTTATCATTCACTACCGCTCCAGAGGCCTATTTGGCCTCCCGATCCAGCCATTGAGACCTCCCGTCCTATGAACGAACCAAAACGCTCCCCCATCGCCCCTAAGATTATTTTCCTTGCCAGCGCGGCCTTCATCGCGGTTCTCCTCATCATAGGGTTCTCCATCGCGATCTATAATTACAGTACCAAGATCAACTGGATCCCCCATGAACTCGCTGAGGTGGAGTACCCGATCAAGGGCAACCACCTCTCTATCAAATCCGTCAGCTCAGGCTGGATTCCTGTCATTGACGAGGAGGCCAGCGAGGAAGAGACCGAGTATATCCCGTCGGCACAGATCACCCTCTCTAAGGATAGCGCTGCAGGTAAGATGCGCTGCTTCTACCTCGACGGTAATGGTAAGTACGTCGGAGACCCCATTACGCTCGACTGTCAGGTGGGTCAGTTCTCCGATAGTGACACCGTCACCTTTACCTGCTCTCAGGGGATTGGCCAGTCCAGTGACTTCTTCGCTTATCAAAGCGGATTCGTAAAGGAATGGTATCTGCTTATCTTAGAGGGCGACTCAGACAGTGCGAGTATCAATGACTATAAGGAACTCACTCGCATCAAGCTCCGCCCACATATCTTAGCTCAATAATTCTATCATCATGAACGATCAACCAGTCAACACCCCATCATCGCTCATCCCTCGTGAAGGGTGGCATGTCATGCACATCTTCTACAACATCGACCACTCTCAGTGGAACCTCCTCAGCAGAGAAGAGAAGCGTGCCGCAAAAACAGAACTCACCAGCCTCATCCAGGAAATCAGCGAGACCAAAGACGGACAAGTCCTCTCCTACGTCGTCGCTACTCCTAAGGCAGACCTCGGGTTCATGATCCTCATGCCTGACTTACAGCTCCTCACCGCCTTTGAGAAGCGTCTCACCCTCTCTCTCGGGGTCGACGTCCTCCAACCGGTCTACTCATACCTCTCACAGACAGAGCGCTCCGAGTACACGACCACCTCTGAGCAATACGCAGAAGAGACCCTCATCGGTGAGAAAGGACTCACCCGTGACTCTGAAGAATTTAACCAAGCTCTCAAGGAGTTCGACGAGCGTATGGAGCACTACCTCCACCACCGTCTGTACCCAGTTCTCCCGAACTGGCCTGCCATCTGTTTCTACCCGATGAGCAAGCGTCGTACTGGGGATGATAACTGGTACTCTCTCGACTTTGAGACGCGTAAGAAGCTCATGGCTGGTCACGCCAAGACTGGACGTACCTACTCAGGTCGTATCCTCCAACTTATCACGGGCTCTACCGGTCTCGACGAACACGAGTGGGGGGTCACGCTCCTCGCTAAGGACACCATCGACATCAAGGCGATCGTCTACGAGATGCGCTTCGACGAGGTCTCCGCTAAGTACGGTGAATTCGGTGACTTCTACATCGGTATGCTCCACCCTCTCAATGAGATCTTCGAGCGCCTCTGCATGAACTAATCATTGTAACAGAGACACTCAGATATCCAGCCACACTCCTCGGAGTGTGGCTTTCTCATACCTAGACATAACTTTAATCAATGATTTCATCATAACTTTCGATTCGCCAAATAGACCATTCATAGGCATTCTGTGATGCAAATCATGATCACTCTCTCTGAGCAGCACGCCCAATTCGTCACTCTCGGTTCAGGCCAACGACTCTGTTACGCCACCTTTGGAGCGGAACAGGGCATCCCCCTCCTCTACTTCCACGGTTGGCCTAGCTCCCGCCTCCAGGCTCATTCCCTCGATAGCTTAGGCAAGGAACTCGGGGTCACCATCTACTCTCCAGACCGCCCAGGGCTAGGACAGTCTGACCACATGGAGAACCGAGTCCTGCAGGACTGGCCGAGTATCGTCTCCGAATTTATGGATCTACTAGGCCTCCCGGCAGCACACCTCATGGGGGTCTCAGGCGGTGGCCCATATGCGCTCGCGACAGCTTGTGCACTGAATGACCGGATCCTCTCCACGAGCATCGTCTGTGGTGCACCTCCTCTAGCCGAGCTAGAGGACCGCAGCGCCATGATCTGGCCGTACCGCGCGCTACTCAAGGCGCGCCCCATCATGCCAGCGTTACTCAAACCCGCGATCCCACTCACCCGTTGGATCGCGTCCAAGACCTATGAGGAGCCCCCTCTCTCTTGGTTCGTCAGTACTCTCGCCCAAAAGGACCGCGACATTCTCAAGAAGGACGAGGCCAATCTCTTCGCCCTCTACAGCTTCCGCGAGGCTCTCAGCAAGGGCGCCCCTGGACTCATCATTGATGCGGACGCCTACACCAACCGCTGGGATCTCGACTACACTCAAATCACCCATCCCGTGCATTTCTGGCACGGCACTGCAGACCAGAACATCCCCTTCAACATGGCTCAGCACCTCGCCTCCCAGATTCCGCAAGCCATTCCGCATTGGTTAGAGGGCGAGGGTCACTACTCTCTCCCGATCCAGCACTCCCGTGATATTCTGAACTGTATGCTGATGGCATGATCACTAATCTGTTGACATCCCGCACTTTGCGGGAATGTTTTCTCACATCCTGCGTCCTACCTAACATATGCAGAACCTCATCAAGCTCCTCCTAACAGGACTCACTATGTCACTCTCAGCCAATACCGAAACCATTACCCTAGGAGCGGGATGCTTCTGGTGTGTCGAAGCCGTCTATCATAAACTCGACGGAGTCCAATCTGCCGTCTCTGGATACATGGGAGGCCATGTTGATAACCCGACCTACGAACAAGTCTGCGGCAAAAAGTCCGGCCATATCGAAGTCGTCCAGGTCAAATATGACTCCGAAAAAGTCTCTACCGAGGAAATCCTCGCCTGGTTCTGGAAGCTCCATGACCCAACGACCAAAGACCGCCAAGGCAATGACGAGGGACCTCAGTATGCCTCTGCGATCTTTTACCACTCTCCTGAGCAACAGCGTATCGCCCAAGCCTCACTAGAGGCAGCACAACCAGACTTCGCAGCTCCCATCGTGACCTACGTGCGCGAGGCCGAGACCTTCTACCCTGCCGAGGACTACCACCAGAACTACTACGAGCTGAACAAGTCTCGTAACCCATACTGCCGCTACGTCATCGCACCAAAGATGAAGAAGCTTAACCTCGACAAGTAAGCGCCCCCTCTCCTCAGAGGGATTCGGGAACTTTTGCATCGTCATCTCTCTCAGAGTGCGTTATCTGCCTGTTCTGTATGGAGAACACGTTTTACAACGCCTTTGACCTAGAGCGCCTCGACACCGAGGCGACATACCCTGATCACCGATCCGCATTTCAGATCGATCGAGATCGCGTTCTCTACACCTCCGCCTTTCGCGAGCTCCAGAGCAAGACTCAGGTCTTCCTGAGCGGAGAATACGACTTCTACCGTACCCGCCTCACCCACTCCCTAGAGGTCGCTCAAATCGGGCGTTCGATTACCTCATGGCTCCTCGCCTCTTCTGACTACCTGAGCGAGTCCTTTTACATCGATCCCGACCTCGTCGAGGCCGCTTGTCTCTCTCACGACCTCGGGCATCCCCCCTTTGGCCACGCAGGGGAACGCGTACTGAACCAACTCATGAGCCAATACGGAGGATTCGAGGGCAATGCCCAGACCCTACGCCTCCTCACTAAGCGCATCTTCTCCGAGAAGCGCCAAGGCATGAACCCCACCCGCGCCTTCACCGACTCAGTTCTCAAGTATAAGACCCTCTGGTCAGAACTCGGTGGAGCGGACACCCCGCCTAAGAACCACTTCATCTACGACGACCAACACTCCATCCTAGACTGGACCATGGGGGGCAATGACTTCCCGCCCGAGTTTCCCGCTGGAGAAGCGCGAGACGCCTTTAAGTCCCTCGAGTGCCAAATCATGGACTGGGCAGATGATACCGCCTACTCTCTCAATGACCTCGCGGACAGCGTCCGTGCCGGCTTCCTCACCCCGCATAAGATCACCCTCTGGGCAGAACAACAAGACCTCCACCCAGTCCAGGTAGATGCCATCGAGAGCCTCCTCCGCGCCATTCGAGGGAACCGCATGGACGGGTTCGTCGGCAAGCGCATCGGCCAACACATCCGCGCCACCACTCTGGAACAAGACGTCAACATCCTCTCCCCTCATACGAACCGCTACCGCTACCGACTCCAGATCGATCCTGATACCGTCCTCTGCTGTAAGCTCTACAAGAAGCTCAGCTACGAACTCGTCTTCCTCCAGACCGGTCTCAAACAACTCGAGTTCAAGACCCAAGAGATGCTCGAAAAGCTCTGGAAGGCATTCGCTGATAACTGCCTGCAACCCTCGCATAATCAGCACCTCCTCCCTCCTACGGAGCTGCAGGAGATCAACGAATGCGAGAGTGATAAGGCCAAGCACCGCCTCCTCTCCGACTACTTCGCTAGTCAGACCGACCTCTCTGCTAAGAAGCTCTACCTCCGTCTCTTCGACGCTAATGCGGGGTCCATCACAGACCTCTACCGCTAGGAGGCTACTCCAGCGGAGTGACTTCCCAGAGTACTCTCGAGTACGCGGATCAACCGGTCACGTAGCACACGGCCCTCTGCTTCCAGCTGCTTCTGTACTCTTTGGTATTCGACCCGTCCCTGATCAGTCTCGATTTTGATCGGATCATACCCCCACTCTGAGAGATCATAAGGGCTCGCCTTCATATCGATCGCCCGTGCACGCAGAGCGAGCTGAAAGCAGTCCCACACGAGATCACTTCCGACCCAGGGCATCGACTTGAACGCCCACTTATACAGATCCATATTCGCATGGATACACCCAGGTTGTTCGAGACGATCACGATCATGCAGAGTCGGCTGATGCTTATTCATCGGTTGCGCCTCTGGGGAGAAGAACCGAAAGGCGTCAAAGTGCGTACAGACCAATGGCCGCGCTCTCACCACCGCATCGATCTCCTCCTGACTCAGGCGCAATGGCGCCGACTCACGGTGCCGTACATCAGCCCCGGTATAGACCATCGCCCACTCATGCAGGCCAAAACAGGAATACACCGCCTGACGACTCTGCGTCCCTCGCAAGATCGCTAAGGTGAACCGATGCCTCTCGATCTCCTTCTCCTCTAGCTTACTAGGGTCTGCATACTGCCCCCCCTCCGCGAGAGTCGAATAATGCCGATCCGAATAATGATCCGCCCCGAGGACCTCAACGCCATACCCAGGCTGCCACTTCTCGAACTTCCCCATCTTAAAGGGGTAATACTTGGTCAAGAAGTCATACACCGGATGCTTCTCACGCCTCGCCGCACGATCCCGCGCAGCCTGCGCAAAGGCATGCACCCGCGCAAAGTGTTCCTCTGCCTGGGCTCGCCATTCTGATTCTGATAGTCGCTCTCGTTCCACCGTCGCACACCATCACACAGCCGACCTCGATACGGAAACAAAAAAAATAGAGGCTGAGCATCGCCCAGCCTCATTACTATGCACAGGACCTCGAGAGTCCGTACTGATTACTTCAGATAATCATGTGAGTGGAAGGAATAGATCTCTCCCTCCTTGAAGAAGCGCTTCAGCTCCACCTCCGCCGCCTCTGGACTATCCGAGGCATGACAGATATTGAACATAGAATTGATCCCGTAATCCTTACGAATCGTTCCCTCATCCGCTTGCGTCGAGTCCGTCGCCCCCAAGATCTCACGCACACGCGCAATCACATTCGGTCCCTCCAGCGCGAGCGCAATCACGGGCGCACTCGTCATGAATTGAATCAAGCGAGGGTAAAACGGTCGATCCGTAATGTGCGAGTAATGCTCCGCTAACAACTCAGGAGTCAACTCCATCATCTTGATCCCTCGGATAATAAACCCTTCTTCCTGATAGCGTCTCAACGACTCCCCTACCAAGTTCTTCTCCACCGCATCTGGCTTAAAGAGGACCAACGTCATCTCTGATGAAACACTAGCATCACCACCGTGCTCATCCGTACCCTTAGAAAATAGTTTCTGCAAGAATTTCATGATACTCCAATTTAAGCTCTATTTTTTCAGAAGAATCAAACGAAAAGATATTTCTATCCTGTTCAGCGGCCTTTAATGCATGAAAAAGCATAATATGAGGCTTCACCTCTCCCGTGAGATACATCCGTTTAATCGCTTCCACCGCCCCTACCTGCAGGAACTGCTCTACACTCTCAATCCCCACTAACTGTAAGTGAGACTCCACCTTAGGCCCCACATTCTTAAGCGTCTGTAAATCCACCCCAGCAGCATAACCACCTCCCTCACAATCGTCCACCCCATTCATCACACCTTGCTAATCCGGAATCCAATTCCCAATTTACTAGGTAAAGACTGCCGAAATCAAATACAGCCAACGCTTTCCCCTAACCAGTAGCGACATCGGAGCCACAGACAAAGGTGTTATCACTACCTCCTGGGTTCACTTGAGTAACTGCAACAGAGTACCAAACAATAAAAAAGCCCTCTCAATGAGAGGGCCAAATCAATCGAAAGTGGTAGTCCTACTAGGATTCGAACCTAGACTAAGGGAACCAAAAACCCGGGTGCTACCATTACACTATAGGACTGTTTCCTTTCGAGTGGACGAGCACTATAAACACACCTTCCCGTTTAGGTCAACCCAAAATCGAAACTTTTTTCACTTCATAAAGAAACATGAAAAAATGTTCATTTTCCAATAGCCAAAACTGGATTAAGTCGCTAATACTTTTCCTCCACTTATTGGGGCTGTAGCTCAGTGGTTAGAGCAGTCGACTCATAATCGATTGGTCGCGGGTTCGAATCCCGCCGGCCCTACCAATTTTCTCGGAAACGTTTCCATCAACTCGCTCTTTTAATATTGTTTCCGAAGGCGTATCGGCATTTTGCCCTCCAGTCCAATCGTCCAGGTTACCCAAAGGTTCAACTCATTACCTGTAACTCGATTACCTCTGTTGGAACGAAGATTACTCCATTGACTTTTTACTCGCTCTGCCGACAAAGACTGGCACACGACATGCAACCAAGACCTAATCACAATTTAGTTGCAATTAGCGCATCAACACTCTTAATTCACTTCATCCATGCCTGCCCCTGACTCACAGAATCAGCACTCTACATTAGCAAAGGTCACTGCACATCCCTTAGTCGCAGTGGTCTTGCTCTTCTTTCCTGCGATTTTCTCCGTTGTCTATGCGAACTATGTCGCTGACTGGCTCTATACCCCGACCCTAGCCTTACTTAGTCCGGCCTTGGATGCTGTGGAGCAGTGGCCAGGGATTCTGTCCGCTCTCTTTGGGGGGAATTATGGTCTCTTCGCGATGTTTCCGTTCTTGGTACTCTATGCACTCCCGACGATCATCGTGTTCTCTCTGATCATTGGGTTCTACAAGACCACCAATTTGATTGGACATCTCTCAGGCGCCCTTCACCCATACTTACAGCATATTGGTATTGGAGGAGATGACCTCGTTAGAGTCGTGATGGGGTTCGGGTGTAATGTCCCTGCCATTGTCTCCAGCCGCTCATGTGAGAGCTGTTCTCGGGGCGCATGTGTCTCTGCTATTTCGTTTGGTTCGGCATGTTCTTACCAACTCCCCGCCACCTTTGCGGTCTTTGCGGCTGCCGATATGTCATGGCTCGGCATGGTCTACCTGCTATTGATGGTGATTACGACTCTCATCTACGTCCGCATCACGACCCCTAAGGCGATCCGTCTAGCGAATAAGCTCAAGAAGGCGACGGGTATGAATAACCTGAGCGCGCCCAACCGCCAAGACATCCTCGCGGACCTCTTAGATGATCTCAAGAGCTTTGTCGTCACCGCCTTCCCGATCTTTATCGTCATTTGCTTTAGCGCAGCCTTCCTCGAGTGGGTGGGGTTCCTCGCCTATTTCACGCAGGCACTGGCGCCCGTGATGGCCCTCTTTAATCTCCCTGCAGAAGCTGCTACCGCAGTCGTCCTCGGCTCGGTGCGAAAGGATGGTATCGCTGTCGGCCTCCTGAATCAAGACTCAGGTGTGCTCAGTGTCGCTCTAGACACTCCGCATCAAGTCCTCACCGCTGTTTACCTTGCCGGCGTCCTGCTCCCCTGCCTCGTGACCGTCCTGACCATCGTCCGTGAAATGCAGTGGAAGTTCGCCCTCCGCCTCTGCCTTAAGCAAGTCCTGTGGGCCTCCGGCTTCAGCCTCGTCATCGCTTGGGGAGGTGCCCTCCTCTTCTAGCACATCGGCCAACACTTTTAAAAAAAGACAATGAATACATTCAACAATTACCAAGAATGGCACTACGCCATCACAAAGGTGGGCGGCTTCGAGCTCACTAAGGAATACTGTGAGCAACGCATCGCAGAACTAGAGGACGAGAATAATACCCATACCAAGGCCTTCATCGCGGCCTATGGCGTCGCCTACCTCACCCAAGTCATCGATTGGTTCAAACTCGCACACGCAGCATAATGAACGCCTCCCTAGAGCAACCACGCGTCTTAATCGTTGGTGCAGGACCATCAGGACTCGGCATCTCCAAGGCACTCCATACTGCGGGGGTCACCGAGCAACTCGTCGTCGATGCGCGCGAAGTTGGTGCTGCCTTCCAGTCGTGGCCAGAAGGGATGAGCCTCCTCTCTCCATCCTTCCACTCGAATAACTTCGGGCTCACCGATCTGAACGCGATCGACCCATTCACCTCTCCAGCAGACTTCCTCAAGACTCAGCACCCCACTGGCCCGTCCTATGCAAAGTATCTGCAAGCCATTGTGAGTCAATTCCAACTCCCTGTCAGTACTGGCATCACGGTCAAGTCGATCAAGAAGGAGAAGAAGGGATTCACCGTCAAGACCTCACAGGGGACGATCACTCCTGACTACGTCGTCTGGGCTGCGGGCCAGTTCTTCTCACCAAAGGATCGCGACTTCCCAGGAGCAGAGCACGCCATTCATAACTCACAAGTCAAGGACTGGAAGGAACTCCAGGGGGAGAGCTTCACCATCATTGGGGGATACGAGAGTGGCGTCGATGCGGCTATCAATCTCGTGACGCTAGGCAAGTCTGTGCGCCTCATCTCGAGAGGTAAGCCCTGGACGGTCGACCATCCAGATCCCTCTCGCTCTCTAGCACCACGCACCTTCGATCGACTCCGTGCCGTCCTCCGTAACCCTAAGCTCGCACCGTTACTAGAGCTCGATGGTGACACCACCATTAAGGAGATCGAGAAAGGCGATGGTTTCTGGATTCTGAAGGACCAAGACGGCTTCCCTATCACCAGCATGACGCAGCCCATCCTCGCCAATGGATTCCACTCTGGACTCGGTATCGTAGAGGATCTCTTCGACCATAACGAACACGACAACCCCATCTTCTCTGAGGAAGCGGATGAGTCTACTAAGACCGAGGGGCTCTTCTACAGTGGTCCAGCACTTGTACACCGTGATGCTCTCTTCTGCTTTATCTATAAGTTCCGCGCCCGCTTTGGTGTCATCGCGGCAGAGATCGCGCGACGTCTAGGCAAGGAAGAGGTCGAGGCTAAGCTCGAGCCCTACGCTAAGGCTGGCTTCATGAACTATGACCTCGACTGCTGTACTGATTGCCAATGCGCCATCGACCCAGACGAGACAGACACCCCAACCCCTGAACAATTTCAACAAGCATAATGTCTGAAGAACTAGATGATATCCGCCCACTCCCCGTCACGATCCTCTCAGGATTCCTCGGAGCGGGCAAAACCACCCTCCTCAACCATATCCTCAACAACCGTGAGGGCAAGCGTATCGCCGTCATCGTCAATGACATGTCCGAGGTCAATATCGACGCTGATCTCGTCCGTAATGGAGACGCCGCACTCTCCCACACCGAGGAGAAGATGGTCGAGATGTCTAACGGCTGTATCTGCTGTACCCTGCGTGAAGACCTCCTCATCGAGATCAGCAAGCTCGCCCTCGAGAACCGTTTCGATCACCTCGTCATCGAGTCTACAGGGGTGTCAGAGCCTATGCCGGTCGCAGAGACCTTTACCTTCACCGATGAGGACGGACACTCACTCAGTGACATCGCCCAGATCGATACGATGGTCACCGTCGTCGATGCGCCCAACTTCCTCCGGGACTACACCACTACGGACTCTCTCGCTGACCGCCAGCAGGCCGTCGGAGAGGAAGACGAACGCACCATCGTAGACCTCCTCACCGACCAGCTCGAGTTCGCCAATGTCATCCTCGTCAATAAGACCGACCTCGTCTCTGAGGAGCAGGTACAACAAGTACACGGCATGATCAGAGCGCTCAATCCTCAGGTACAGATCTATAATACCGTTGAGTCTCAGATCCCTCTCGATAAGGTCGTCGGCACAGGCCTCTACGATATGGAGGCCGCCTCACAGCAAGAGGGCTGGCTCCATTCCCTCGTCGAGCATAC
>WTJZ01000227.1:15990-17459 GCA_011524615.1 Akkermansiaceae bacterium
GAAGACCAGAGCCACATCGAACGCGCTTGGAAAGGGAAATACGGTGACTGTCGTCAAGAGTTCGTCCTCATCGGGCAAAACATGGACCAAGAGGCGCTCACTGCTATGCTAGACGCCTGCCTCCTCACCGAGGAAGAAATGGCCCCAGAGAAAAAAGAATGGCGCGCCAACCTACCCGACCCATTCCCCGAATGGACTCTCGATGAAGACTAATCATCTCAAAGACCGCTGCCACTCCAGCGGTCTTTTTGCATTCACGCATCTCATTGTACTGCGAAAGCTCTCAATGAGTTTGGGACCACAGATGGTCACTGATAAACACAGATATTTCCCCCACAGGGAAACCTCCTTCTGTTGAAGCCATATTGAATACCTAAAGTGGTTTAGCCTCCTAAAAGTAACCGCCCACAATAAACCTATCTGTGAACATTCGTGTCCATCTGTGGTGAACAGCCCACTCTTAACTCCCTCCGTAGAGATCTCAAACCACCGTACCCGAGCGCTAAATAAACCACATCGGTTCCTTGTCCCCCGTGATGAGTTGGTCAAAGGTGATCTCATTCGCCTTGGCCTTAAAGACCTCTGAGAGTTCCCCCCAGGCGCGCTCTAGTTGAGCTGCAGATTGCCCCTCGATGGAGTCTACCTCTTCCAGCCATTGTGGTTCGACGGCATTGATCACATCAGCGAGGCGCACGGCCTCTGGTCGACGACTCAGCAGGTAACCGCCGGCCTTTCCTCGCTTGCTCGTCACGAGCCCCGCATTCTTGAGGTCCTTAAGGATTTGGACGAGGAAGGAGGACGGGATTACCTCCTTCTCTGAGATCTCATCGAGCTTAGTCACGGACTTCCCGTCATAGCCTTTGCTAAGAAAGGTAATGGCTCTACATGCGTAGTCTAATTTCTGTGAGATCCTCATGGCGTTGTTACGGTGTACATAGAAAAAGGGATGGATGAACTCTTTTCTTTCAATAATTCTTTTTGACCTCTGGCCCATACCAGTATCTCTTTATCCAGAGTAGAGAATTTATGGCTGACACGACCGATAAGAACACAACGCTTTGCACAGGGTTTCATACCGATCTGGAGCAATTTTGGGGCACGCTCAAGGAGACTGCACAGTCTCTCTCTCAGGCGGAACCAACACTAGCACCTCTTCTGAATGATATCCTACTCAGCCGTCAAAACTTTGCCGAAGGCGTCGCGACTCGTCTCGCACGTAAGCTCGCTCGAGTCGATATGCCTCAGCAACAGGTCTACGATGTGTTCATCGAGGTTCTCTCCGCTCAGCCTGAGATCCTCCAGAGCGTCGCACGCGACCTTCAGGCGATCTTTGAGCGCGACCCAGCCTGTCACTCCGCTCTAGAACCCCTCCTCTTCTTCAAGGGATTCCATGCGATCACGAACTATCGTATCTCACACAGCCTGTGGAAGGCCGAGAGATATGCACTGGCGCTCTACTTCCAGAGCAT
>WTJZ01000227.1:17559-18994 GCA_011524615.1 Akkermansiaceae bacterium
GCTAAGATCGGTGCGGGCAGTGTCGTCCTCAGCGATGTCGAGGCCAATACAACCGTAGTAGGGGTCCCCGCTAAGATCGTCGGAAGTAGCACGAATGCCCAGCCCGCTCTAGACATGGATCAAAGCCTCAACTGTGAGTCCCAAGCCCTCTCAAGCCTCGATTCCGCCGCACTCTAACAGCCTCAGCAGTTCCATCGCGGCGAAGGCTTTCAGCCAACAAATTTGATAAGGGAAAGTCTACTTTGCCTCTCCTATTAGGGCGAAGTGTGTTCGGACTTCATACATTCAATAACTATTGAGGATAAAGCGATCGGAATAGTCTTCTTTCTACCAAAAACTTATCCTTCCTGATCGTTTTTGCGCCTTAGCGTCTTTACGGTAATATTTCAGTACAGATTATAGGCTAACTACAGGCATCCTCATGCCACGAAAAATTTCACCATCCAGCCGCACGGTCGAACCACAGGAATTTGTGAATATTCCAAAAAAAACTCACAAGACATGCAGAGACGTGCTAATAATT
Source organism: Akkermansiaceae bacterium (assembly GCA_011524615.1). GTDB lineage: Bacteria > Verrucomicrobiota > Verrucomicrobiia > Verrucomicrobiales > Akkermansiaceae > WTJZ01. The sequence goes on from WTJZ01000227.1 coordinate 18,083, forward strand.
ATTTTATAAAGATTTGCAAGTCTAAAAATGAGCTAAACAATAGTTGGCTTTAGGTGGGTGACATGATAGATAGTCATTTACTCAACGATTCTTGAGGAATCGTTTTTCCCTTATACTTCATCATGTCCGTTCTCTCAGCACTTAATCCAGACCGCGCGACACTAAACTTCCTGAACAGCTTCCCGGGTGATGCCCGAGATGTTGGGGAAGACCTTCAAAAAGATGGCGCTGTAAGCCAGATCTTTGGTAACCACTTATTCATCCAAGGTCGTGTCGAGCACGACAAGGGCACCTTCCGTACAACTCTCAGGCTCCAAGGCAACCGCTGGTTCGGTAGCTGTAATAGTGATGACGAGATGATCGCCAACTCATGCCTCTACGCAACCATGCTCGAGAGGCTCAAGCGCGGAGCAGACCTACCAGAGTCCCCGAATGAAATGGATGAGGTCCCCATCATCGATGTGATCGAGGAGAAGCTCATGCGTGAGCTCGATGATAAGGAAGCAGACTATGTCTCTAAGGTCGAGAAGCGCTACCGTCGCTATGCGATCGAAGGTGAGATCCACGACCACGATCTAGTCAGGCTCAATCCTAGATGGGAGATGACGAGCTACGATCCACTAGAGCTCTGGCCTATCCCTCCTGGTGACATAGTGGAGTTCTGGAACTACCTCGCCTACGCCTTCTATAAGAAGAAGCTGCCATTCCCTGAGTTCATGCAGTGCATCACTGATCTCGCTGCGGTTCAGAAGAAGATGGCCGAGTGGGAGCAAGAGCGAGAGATCGCCTCATGGTACGATCGTATCGACCAAGTAAATGAACGTCCACCGAGCCAACTCCCTGTTGAGATGGAGTTCCGTCTCGTCTCTACCATCAATGAGGCTCACCTCGAGTATAAGTACCACAATGATG
>WTJZ01000034.1 GCA_011524615.1 Akkermansiaceae bacterium
CCTAGAACAAAAAAACGCAGTAGGGTTACCTACTGCGTTTTTTGATCTTAGCTAGTGAAGCTGGGATTATGCGTTGGCGATTTCTTCTTCGCCTGCGTTTTCGTGTGCTTCTTCAGCGAGTTCGAGCGTGTGCTTTTCCTTAGGAATGACACGAACGATCTTCTTCACGTTAGAGTCCCAGTCAGCGAGGATTTCCTTCGCACGTGCTGAGCCGGTGAGTTCGAGGTGCTTCTCGATCTGCGCCTTGACTTCTGCGATGTGCTCTGGACGCTTCACCTGGAGAGGGACGACCATCTCTGGGTTGATACGTGATTGGAACTTGCCGTCGATGTTGTAGACGTATGCGGTACCACCTGACATCCCTGCGCCGAAGTTTTGGCCGGTACGTCCGAGGATGGTGATGAGACCATTGGTCATGTACTCACATCCGTGATCTCCTGTGCCCTCTACTACTGCAGTAGCACCTGAGTTACGAACACCGAAACGCTCACCTGCACGTCCATTGATGTAGACGTTACCACCGGTGGCACCGTAGAGACAGGTGTTACCAACGATAGAGTTCTCTTCAGCCTTGAAGAGGTGACCAGCTGGTGGGTTGACGATGATTTGACCACCTGACATGCCCTTACCTACGTAGTCGTTACCTTCACCAATGACGTGGATGTTGACACCCTGTACGAGGAAGGTTCCGAGAGACTGACCAGCAGTACCCTTGAAGGTGAGGTTGATCGTGCCGTGTGGAAGAACGCGGTTACCGTCGAACTGCATTGCGAGAGCACCTGAGAGACGGGTACCGAGGTTACGGTCGGTGTTGACGACGTTGTACTCTAGGTTAAGAGCGGCGCGGTCGAGAACGTTAGCGACTGGAGCGTCTGCAGCAGCCTCTGTCGCCTTAGCGATGTCCTGGAGGATATCGATGTCGAGAGCTGGCTTGTGGAGTCCGTCATTACGCTCTTGCTTACAGATGAGCGCGACATCTTCCTGCTTCATGCCGTGCGTCTCAGCGACTGCTGGAGAGACGTCCTTGAGGATGGTTGAGAGGTCGAGGGTGTTTGCCTTCGGGTGACCAGGGACCTCGCGTTGTTCGAGGAATTCTGGGCGACCGATGAGGTCGTCGAGCTTGGTGACACCGATGCTAGCCATGATCTCACGTGCTTCATTAGCAACGCCGGTCATGAAGTTGATGACATGCTCAGGAGTACCCTTGAACTTAGCACGCCACTTAGGATCTGTGGTTGCGACACCTACTGGACAGTTGTTGAGGTGACACTTACGGACGTATACACATCCCATCGCGATCATGGCGATCGTACCGAAGTTGAACTGCTCTGCACCGAGGATCGCACCTACGATGATGTCCTTACCATTACGGAGACCACCATCTGTACGGAGCGTTACACGCTCACGGAGATTGTTCAGAACGAGTGCTTGCTGAGCCTCTGAGATACCGAGTTCCCATGGGAGACCTGCGTACTTCGTAGAAGAGAGAGGAGAGGCAGCCGTACCACCATCGTGACCAGAGACGAGGATGTTATCAGCGTTTGCCTTCGCTACACCTGCGGCGATCGTTCCGACACCAGCTGCAGATACGAGCTTCACTGTTACCTTCGCCTTAGGGTTGACTTCCTTCAGGTCTTGGATGAGCTGAGCAAGGTCCTCAATCGAGTAGATATCGTGGTGTGGAGGAGGGGAGATGAGTTGTACTCCAGGCTGGGTGTGACGGAGACGTGCGATGAGTCCGTTCACCTTGTGTGCTGGGAGCTGTCCACCTTCACCTGGTTTAGCACCTTGAGCGAGCTTGATCTCGAGTTCGTCTGCATTCACGAGGTAGTGAGCAGAGACACCGAATCGTCCAGAAGCAACCTGCTTGATCGCAGAACGAGCAAGGTCACCGTTTGGATAAGGGCGGAAACGCTTGGTGTCTTCACCACCTTCACCTGAGTCAGATTTAGCCCCGATACGGTTCATCGCGATTGCGAGAGTCTCGTGAGCCTCTGGAGAGAGAGCACCCATAGACATCGCTGCGGTCGTGAAGCGGCGCATGATGTTCTCCGCTGGTTCTACGTCTTCGATAGGAACTGGTCCTGATGACTTAGGAACGAACTTGAGGATGTCCTTGATCGCTACCGGGTTGACCTCGAGCTGTGCCTGTACATAGCCCTCGTAGTCGTCCTTATCACCTGATTTAACGAAGGTGTGGAAGTTCTTGATCACTTCTGTTGGGAGAGCGTGACGCTCTTGTCCCTTACGGAAGCGGTTGTAGCCTGGGTCACCAAGGTCGAGAGGCTCTGATGGTGCGGTCTCGAATGCGGTACGGTGACGGATGAGTGATTCCTCAGCGATGTGGGTGTATCCGATACCACCGATACGTGAGTGCGTTCCTGAGAAGGAGGCGTCGATGACTTCTGATCCGATACCAACCGCTTCAAAGATTTGAGCACCTTGGTATGAGTTCAGTACGCTGATACCCATCTTAGACATGATCTTGAGGAGGCCTTTTTCGAGCGCCTTACGGTAATTCTTCATACCGATCTCAGCTGTCATGTTTTCTCCGAGTTTGCCTTTAGCATCAGCTGCGATGACCTGACGGACGGTTGCGAAACCGAGGTATGGACATACTGCTGTCGCTCCGTAACCGAAGAGAGTAGCGATGTGGTGCGTGTCACGCGCATCACCGGTCTCAACAACGATCGACGCACGGAGACGCTTCTTGCTGCTGACGAGTGAGTGGTGAATCGATCCTGTAGAGAGGAGAGATGGAACTGGAACACGCTCTGGTGAGGTCGCACGGTCTGAGATGACGATGATTTCTGCTCCGCTTTCTACCGCTGCGTCCGCTTCCTTACAGAGGCGTTCGATCGCCTTTTGGAGGCCTTCAGCGCCTTCTGAGAGAGGCCATGTCGCATCGATAACGACTGATGGGAACTCGCTCGATGGAGCGGTTTCGTTTTGCTTGATCGTCTCGAGCTCGTGCTCAAAGAGGATAGCAGACTCAAGCTGGAGGATACGAGCGTGATCTGGAGTCTCCTCGAGGAGGTTACGCTCTGCACCGAGACCAGCCTCTAGGGTCATCACTGCCCACTCACGGATCGGGTCGATCGGCGGGTTCGTCACCTGAGCAAAGAGCTGTCGGAAGTATGTGTAGAGCAGACGAGGGAAGGTCGAGAGGGACGCAAGAGGAATGTCGTCACCCATTGAGAAGACTGCTTCTTGACCGTTCTTGATCATCGGTGGGAATACCATGTCGAGGTCTTCCTTCGTGACCGCGTGTGTTACTTGCTGTTGAGAGAGTTCTACCGCATTGTAGTCCTGAGCAGGGGTGATCGCTTCCTCTGAGACGTAGTTCTTGAGGAGGACCTTATTGTCTGAGACCCAGTCGTGGTATGGCTTCTGTGCGGCGAGGCCTTCCTTCACGTCACGGTCTTCTGTGAGGATACCGGTAACAGTGTCTGCTGAGATCATCTGTCCTGGTCCGAGACGGCCACGGCGGATGATGTGCTCGTCTGGGAGTACTACTGCACCTGACTCTGATCCAACGTAGAGGATACCAGTGTCGGTAAGGGTGAAGCGTGATGGACGGAGGCCATTTCGGTCGAGCGAGGCAACGAGCTTACGTCCGTCTGTGTATACGAGACCTGCAGGTCCGTCCCATGGCTCTGAGAATGATGAGGTGTAGTCGTAGAAGGAACGAACTTGGTCTGAGAGTTCCTTATTGTGCTTGTATGCAGGTGGAACGAGGATCGACATCGCGTGCTCTGGAGAGAACCCTGACATGATGAGGAGCTCTAGGCAGTGGTCGAGTGATGATGAGTCTGACTCGTTCTCGATGAAGAGGTTACGGACAAGGTTGATGTCGTCGCCCCAGATCTCTGACTTGAAGAACTCTTCACGCGAAGACATCCAGTTACGGTTACCGCGGACAGTGTTGATCTCACCGTTGTGACACATCATACGGAACGGTTGCCCGAGAGGCCATGCTGGGAAGGTATTGGTCGAGAAACGTTGGTGATAGAGAGCGATCTTAGTCTTGAAGTCTGAATCTCCGAGGTCGGTGTAGAAGTTACGGAGAGCCGCTGACATCGCTAGTGCCTTATAGCCGATGAGACGAGAAGAAAGGGTCGGGATGTAGAATCCATTGACGTCACGGAACTCGAGTTCGATCTCACGACGAACGAGGTAGAGGGTACGCTCGTATGAATCTTCGTCTAGACCTGCAGTGTTCTCGATGAGGAGGTGCTTGATCGTCGGGCACGTGCGCTGTGCGGTGACCCCGAGTTCGTCGTGGTTCACTGGAACGTCACGCCATCCGAAGATGCCAAGCTTACGCTTGGTGACGATCCCTTCTGCGAATGAGCAGATTTGCTTAGCGAGCGCGTCATCATCATTAGGAAGGAAGAAGACACCAACCCCAAGGTCTGAATCCTTCTTAAGAGTTTGTCCCATCTTATCGAGTTCTCTCTTGAAGAGTGAGACAGGAAGTTGACAGAGAACACCAGATCCGTCACCAGATTTTCCATCGGCGTCGATCGCTCCACGGTGCTGCATGTTACCTACAGAACAGAGTGCATAATCGAGGACGTTATAGTTAGCGTCACCCTGGAGTTGGGCAATTGCACCCATTCCACAGTTAGCAGTTTCATTGCGGAGACTGTGGAGAGAACCTGCTGAATTTGGCGTGTAGCGTAAGTCGTACGGTGTCATCTTCGTTATTGATTTAGGGGGTTGTTGTTATGCTACAACGTCTCACTGCTTCTAGGATCTGCAACCGATTTTGTGTTGCGAGTGAGAAGGTGTTAGCATTCTCCGCCTCGTCTGGAGGACAAGTCGGGTTGGCGACATAAGCGCAAAAACGTATTTAAGACAAGTGAGAATTCAAAATCTGCAAGAATTCATGAACGAGGACAGGCATGAGCGATGAATAGAATATTGCAAAAGCTGGGTGAGATCTGATCTCCTCAGTGCAGGATGCAACGAAGTGGTGAGTAAGAGGGGGACGATTTATCCATATTCTGAATAGGTGAATGAGGCGCTAAAGGGGGGCGTGACAACCTAGAATTTTTTTGATAGCATTTATTCAAAACTCTGTATTTATATATCCATTATGAAGATTTTGTTCACAATTATGTTAGGGCTACTCAGCGTGCACGCGAGTCAGCAGCCTAACATCGTATTGGTCATCGCGGATGACCAAGGGTATGGGGACCTCGGGTATACAGGGAACCCTGTCATCCAGACCCCGAATATTGATGAGTTGATTAAGGAATCGGTCTGGCTAGAGGATTACCACGTGGGGCCGTCATGTTCTCCTACACGTTGCTCACTCCTCACGGGGCACTGGACGAATAGAACGGGTGTATGGCATACGATCAATGGGCGCTCGATGCTGAGAGAGAATGAGGTCACGTTAGCGGACTATCTGGCAAATGCGGGATATGAGACGGGGATCTTTGGTAAGTGGCACTTAGGTGATAACTACCCATACCGTCCTGAGGATCGTGGATTTACGTACACATACTATCACGGCGCTGGAGGGATCGGGCAGACGCCTGACCTCTGGAATAATGATTACTTTGATGACAGATATCATCACAATGGTGAGGTCGTGCAGGCGGAGGGGTATTGTACAGATGTCTTCTTCTCAGAGGCTCGTAAGTTTGTGAAGCAGTCCGTGGATGCTCATAAGCCTTTCTTCGCATACATCTCTACCACCGCTCCGCATACTCCGCTGAGTGTTCCTCAGGAATATATGGATCGCTATGTCGGGAAGGACGGCGTGTCTGATAAGGTGGCCGCCTTCTATGGCATGATCTCTAATATTGATGAGAATGTTGGTGTGTTTCGGAACTTCCTCAAGGATCTAGGTGTCGATCGTGATACGATCTTCATCTACACCACTGATAATGGGACCGCAACGGGCGATGAGTTCTATAACGCTCAGATGAGAGGGAAGAAGTGTAGTGAGTACGAAGGAGGACACCGTGTTCCGTTCGCTCTGCGTTGGCCTGAATATGGCATCGATCAGCACAAGACCATTACGGAGCTGACTCACATGGTCGACATTGTGCCGACCTTATTACAGTTCTGTGGAGTAGAGACCGATGGGAGTACTTCCTTTGATGGTGTGAGCCTAGATGGACTCATGACGGATGCCGCCGAGGCGCAGGGGGTAGATTGGCAAAAGCGAGTCGTTATCTCGGATTCACAGCGGGTCAAAGATCCAGTGAAGTGGAAGCAGTCAGCTACTATGAGCGGTAAGTGGCGTCTCATCAACGGCAAGGAACTCTACAATGTGAGCAAAGACCCTAGCCAAAAGGTGAATGTCATCAAGAAGCACCCGAAGGTAGCGAAACGATTAAAGCAGTTCTATGAAGAGTGGTGGGCGGAGCTCGAGCCGACCTTCTCTCAGACAACGGAGATCTACATCGGAGCAACAGAGTGCCCTGAGGTAATCCTCACCGCTCACGACTGGATCCAGAGAAAGTATCCACCATGGAACCAGTCTCAGATGAGAAGCGCGTATGA
>WTJZ01000002.1 GCA_011524615.1 Akkermansiaceae bacterium
CAATGGACTAACCTCCTCGAAGGCTCAGACATCAACGCGATCTGGCAAACAGCATCGAACCGTAATGGAAAACGAGGAAAAGAAATCGGCAAGCGCTGGTCCCTTACGGATGGTGTTCTCGAACTCAAGCGTAGAGAAGGTAACGAAGGCCGTGGTGGCAGTATCGAAACCCTTAAACAGTACTTCGATTTCGAACTCCAGTTTGAATTCAAGGTAGCCTACGACAGTAACAGCGGAATCAAATACAGACAACTCCACGCTACTGGGTTTGAGTACCAGATCACTGACGACTTCAACTACCGCGATAACGGGGTCTCACACCGTACTGCGGAGCTCTACGAGATCCAAGAGGAAGAGACTCCTCGTCTCGTGAAGAAGCATGACGAATGGAATACGGGTAAAATCATCGCCAAAGGTAACCACCTAGAGCACTGGCTCAATGGACAGAAGGTGTTCGACCTCGAGATCGGATCAGAAGACTGGAAGAAGCGTTACGAGGACTCTAAGTACTTCCGCTCAGGCATCACTGACTTCGGTACACACACAGGATTCGTCTATCTCCAAGACCACGGTGATACAGGGATCACGTACCGTAAGATGATCATCAGAGAGCTCTAAGTTACACTCTCACTTATCATATAGCTCTCATGCCCCTTATTTTCTAGGGGCATTTTTTCTTTATGGTCAGACTATCATTTACAGTTCTAGTTCTTCGTAGATGTGAAAAGTGTACCGTCACGACGACACTAGGCTCCGAGTAATCTAACCATACCCCATTTTTTCCTACATACTTTACTACTAACATTATGAAACTTACAGGATTTGCTGATGAAGCAGCACGCGATCTCACCACTCAGATCAAGGCCACCAAAGAACTCGGCTGGGAATATATCTCCGCACGCGGAGTCAATGGTCAAAACATTCATGAACTATCAGAGTCAGACTTCGACTCGGCAGTGGCAGAGCTAGAGGCCGCAGATATCAAGATCGCAGAGTTTGGCTCTCTCATCGGAAACTGGGCCAAGTCCATCACGACCGATTTCGACATCACCCTCGGAGAGATCGAACGCGCTATCCCAAGGATGAAGCGGCTCGGCGTCGAGATTGTGCGCGTCATGTCATATGCCCAAGAGCCGTGGGGGCAAGACCAATTCGTGGATGAGCGTCTACGTCGCCTCCGTGAGATCACATCTCGCTTCACTGACGCGGGGCTCGTTACCGCACACGAGAACTGTATGAATTGGGGCGGATTCTCAGCAGACTACACCCTCCGCCTCGTCGACGAGGTTCCTGGGCTCAAGCTCATCTATGATACAGGTAACCCTGTCTTCCAGAAGGATCGCAGCAAACCAAGCCCAACAGGAGAATTCCCATGGCAAGACGCTCTCGAGTTCTATAATCAAGTGAAGGAGCACATCGTCCACATCCACATCAAGGACTGTCACAACCCTCTCGCCGAAGGAGAAGAACCAGAATACGTGTATCCTGGCGAAGGGCAAGGATACGTCCGTGAGATCCTCTCCGATCTTAAGTCCTCACAATACGATGGATTCATCGCGATCGAACCACACGTGGCCACGGTCTTTCACGTCACTGACGGCCAAGAACCGGACTGGCAACAGTGCTACGACAGTTATGTCCAGTATGGCAAGCAACTAGAAGGTCTCATCAACAACCTCTAGTCTGAGCTCTCCTTTCACTTAGGAAAAACGCCTTGCTTCATCGAGCAAGGCGTTTTGTTTATTTATTAGTAAGCGCTCGCCCCATTTGAGCGAGCAACTCTTACTTAGATTCTAGCGCGATAGTTTTCCAATCAAACCTTCTACCCGTATGCTTAGTAGGGCTTGGGTAGCTTACTAGGAATTGGTTTTCATCAATGAGGTTCACTATATAATGTGTCGCATCCTTTGGGAGTTCTACCGTAAATGTATCAGGTCCTGAACTCTCCATCTCGGCACGGAACCACTCCTCATACTGATCCCCAGCATTAGGAGTATAGATGAGATGCGCGACCTCTACTTTTGCACCGTTCTCCTGATAAGTTACCGTAATGGTGCGATCTGATTCTGTGACCTCTAAGACCTTAGGAATCGAGCCCTTGTGAGGGAGTTCTCCTACATAGTTTGGGTTATAGCTTGGATAACTCGCCTTCATCTCTGTGAGCATCTCAGTCAGCTTACGTTCCAGCTCTGCTGCTTTCTCTGGCATGACTTCTGCCAAATTGTGTGCCTCTTCTATATCAGTACGGGCATGCTTCCCTTGAGGATCTGAGTAGAGTTGGAAGAGTTCGATCGCAGGATCTTTACCATCCCCTAAGTGGTCATAATTTTTGATCAACTTAAATCCATCAGAAATGATGGTGCTCTCAAATGCGGAGCCATGAGGATAATGCCAGATCATCTCCTGACGCGGCTTCCCGTCGGCAGTTCTCACGAGTGAAGGGTCGGTCGCATCTCCTAATAACAGTGGCGCTAGGTCACATCCATCTAGGGTCTTGCTCTCGGGTAAATCGGTTTTAGTCAGCGACATGATCGTCGGGTAGAAGTCCAACCCGTTCACGACCACATTAGATTCAACACCTGCCTTAATTCCTGGACCTGTAATGATTAATGGCACACGTGTCCCCCCTTCTTTAGCGGATGTTTTACCCTTATCTAGAGGCGTATTGTCCGTATATCCTACGACTCCTCCATTATCAGAGGTACAGATCACATAGGTATTCTCTGACAGCTTATGTCCTGGCCAGCGCGGGTCCTCTGTATTCTCGAGGTATTGGAACACTTGGTTCAGGTAATAATCCAGTGATTCTACCATCGCGCCATAATAAGGGTTCGTTTGACCCTCTGACTTCTTGCCAAACTTATCCTCAGGATTCACCCCCATCTTCTCCGCATATTTCATCAACAGTGCTTCATTCCGAGTAATGATCGGACTATGAACGAGCCATGTACAGTAATAGAGGAAGAAGGGCTTATCCTTTTGCTCTTTGATGAAGTTAATCGCGTTCTCATTGTTTTCGTGGTACGGGAACCCATTCTCGTCAAGACGGTAAGGATCATCTGCATCATTAGTCGCGAAACCCGTAAGTGCTCCCAATCCGCTGCCGGAATGAGCTCCTCTGGTTGCGATTGAATAATCAAACCCCACATCCTTTGGCTGAGGAAAGGCCTTATGGTGAATGGCAATATGCCATTTCCCCATATGCCCTGTGGTATAGCCATTTGCCTTGAGCGCTTTTGCGAGGTTGTAGGTGCTTTCGGGCATCCTTCCACTATACCAAGGAGACATCATCATTGCAGACGATCGTGCATAGGCAGGAGCGCCTCCTACCACGTGTGTTTTTTGCGCTCGTGCAGGGTGATTACCACTGATGATCGCACAGCGCGATGGGGAACAGGATGGCGCAGGAGAATAGGCATTCCAAAACATTACTCCCTTCTTAGCCAGTGCATCAAGGTATGGGGTGTCATAAGGGGAGGGGTCATCAATATCGTAGCATTTGAGATCTTGCCAACCTAAATCATCGGCTAGTAGTAGAACAATATTGGGCTTTTCTGGACGCTCCGCCACGGCGAACATGAGCGAGAGTATCGATATAATCAGGCAGCAGGGTGCCCCCGTGCGCTTACTTTTTACATTTGAGTACATGATGATTTAGATCAGGTTAAAGCAGGGAAACATCCTTGACTCTCCCTTGCACTGGATACGCGCGACAAACTTACAATTCACGACTAACACAATTACAATATACTAGAAAAAGACAAAATTTAGATCATAAAACACCCCAATAATACGATACTCTGACCTGCTCGGTGGTTAAACGTATCAAACGATCTCCCTTATTAGACCTGTATAGGCGTTCGGGTGCTCAGAGGTACATGCTCACTATAGTATAGATCAGAGGCGTCCCCATCAATACAGCCAAGCAACCACTCACCATCCCTATAATATACCGATTATTATAGAGGCAAATAATGGAGACCATGGCTAAGAATAAGGCTATAAGCGGACCGATGATCAATGCTGCCCCATAGAAGAACAGGACCCACAACGCTCCCGCGCCATCAGCACCAATCATAGCAAGTATTATCACCATAGTAATCAGGAAGCCATTTCCCATAAGCAATATCGCACGCATTCAACACTATGCAAATGGCTTACTCACTGAATTGTCTTACAAGAGCACCGGAAGATAAATACGGAACTCAGAACCGATTCCCTCTGTACTAGAGAGTTCGATTCGTCCCCTGTGCTTCTCAATGATTAACTTGGAGATCGCGAGGCCTAAGCCAGAACCAGTCTTATTCTTCATATTCCCCCTAGCAAAGCGATCAAAGACCTTAGCCTGTACCTCTGGTGACATCCCCTGACCATCATCTTGGATCTTGAGACATACCTCATCACCTTTGACTCTAGTCGATACATGCAGATTGATTCCACTCTCATTATGGACGATGGCATTCATAGCAATATTGGTAACGACCTGTTCTACCCTCCCTAGGTCTACCTCACAGATTGCTGGACTGAGATCCATTCGGAGTGTCGCCTGATGATCGTCAAAGATCGACTGCATATCGGTGAGTACACTCATAACGAGGATATCTAGGGACTCCTCCTCTTTCTCTAATCGGATCTCCCCACTATCATAACGCGAGAGCTCCGTGAGTTCATCCACTAACCGCTTCATCCTCAGCGCAGAACGCTCACATTGAGCAAACCCCTTCTGATACTCCCGCTCATCATATACATTAGAGAGCATCTGTTGAGTCGTACCTAATAAAACTGTTACCGGAGTGCGTAACTCATGCGATGCATCCGCAGTAAACTGCTTTTGCTGGGCAAAGTTGGCCTCCAACTTATCAAAACACTCATTCAGGATCTCCATCACGCCCAGCATCTCAGCGGAGGACTTATCAGGAGTAATCCGCTGGGTCAGATCTCCCGTCGCTATCTCTCTTGCGGTCGAAGTAATCTCATCAATCGGACGGAATAGCCGTCCTGTAACGAGTACCCCAACACCAACTGCTACCGCTAGAATCAGCGCCCCACAACCAATAATCTTCCAGAGAAACTGAACCATTCCCTTCTCTAACTCCGCAACAGGTACCCCTACAACAATCGTGGTCCTAGCTGGTCCTAACTTCTCTAGCAAGAAGTAGCCCCCTTGCCTCTTCTTACGATCATCCAGCACCGCCTTATCAGGAGCGTACCCTTCTACTACTTCTCCTAGGGATGAGGTCAGCTTACCATTCATATTCCAGCTCGCGATAAAGCCCCCCGAAGAAATGTGTGCGTGTCTCTTTTCCCACCCCGACTGATGAATAGAATCAGACTCACCAGGATCAACACCACCAGTAGGGGGTTGCTCTAATGACTTGGCTATATCAATTGCCTGTGGTAATTGAGGTCTCGCCCCCCCTCTCTGTTGCAAGAGTTGCTCTCGACCTACTCTATTCATGGCTGGCGGTTGAGCCCCTCCATGACGGTTAGGAACGTTACTACCTCCCATCATTGGTGGCCTCATAGGCCTCTCCTGAGACTCAAAGCCTGGACGTCCACGCTGCATCCCCGGTGGACGCATCCCTTGCGGGGGGCCATTGAACGAGCCTTCTCCTCTCCTCATTGGAGGTCTATTGGGTGGCCCACCAAATGAATTCCCTCCAGGCATTGGCATGCCCCCTCGTGGAGTATCTTGAAAGTTTCTGGCTCCCCCCATCATCCCTCGTTGTGGAAATGCTGCTGAGCGCCTCCCATCACTAGAGTCCTGCTCTAAGGTGACATCACGTGTCGGAATCTGATCCTCAGCCTGCATTGCAGACCTCATCTGTTGATCCACAAGCGGGATATAACTCGTCATCAGCGCGGACGCATTTGCCTCGATCTCAGCCACTCGTCGCTGAGCCTCAAAGCGGTAGATCACTACCAGTAATCCTGAGATAACCAGAGTCAGAATAATAGCGTACCAAAATTGAATACGCCAACGGATCGAAGTCCAACGCAGATATTCACTCAAACGTCTCATAGGCATTAATGTACGATATACCCCGCACCGCGCTTAGTCTTAATCAAGTCCTTACCAAATTTACGCCGAAGCTTGTAAATATAGACATCTAACATATTAGAGAGCGCCTCATCACCTTCCTCATAGAAGAGGTAATCGAAGATATACTCGCGTGTGACAACCTCTCCTCGCTTTCGGATCAAGAGCTCCAAGAGCTTAAATTCCCTCGTTGAGAGCTCCTCAAGCGCTCCCTTATACGTTACTAATTGCTTCGTCGTGTCGATCATCAGATCACCACAGCAAATCTGTCTCTCCGACTTGACCCCTCCTCGACGAATCAGCGCGCGTACTCGTGCTAATAACTCATCACGAATAAAGGGCTTCACTATGTAATCATCTGCTCCCAAATCTAGCCCCTTGACCCGATCCTCGATTCCATCACGTGCAGTTAGCATCAGTACTGGGGTCTGCTTCTCTTGGCG
>WTJZ01000183.1 GCA_011524615.1 Akkermansiaceae bacterium
ACGCAATAAGAGAGGGGTAAGGCTGGTCCGCGAAATGACGCGGAAGAGCACGGAATTTTTGTCGCTTTTTAACTGCGAAATTGTGAATTGAACGAATGTAAGCATTCTTGGTTTGAATGTGAATCGTCCTAATATATTGGGTTTAGAAATGATGACTTATAAGGAGCGAGTAGATGAATTTTGGAATTGGTTTGGAGGGGTGGCTGAACGGTTTTTCAATACAATCGAGAATGGCAATTGCGGAGATTTGCAGGAGGAGACAACCAACGCTGTAAATAAACTAGGTTTGGGGGCTTGGGTCTATGGTCCAGGACCTAAAGAAAAAGGTGGTCACTCTCTTACTATCTCAGGAGAGGGGGTAATACATAAGCAGTTTTTAACTGAATATTGGTTGTCCAAGGCTCCAACTCTTGAGGGGTGGACATTTTATGCCGCGAGACAGCCGGAAAATTTTGGTGCATGCATCGAAATCAATGGGCTTAAAATAGACTTCAAAGCCATATGGGTAAAAACGAAGATAGATGAGGAAAATGAAAATATAGACCTGGAAGTATGGCATCATGAGTTTCCCAATTTAGAGGATTCTGCAAAATTTAGGATCACTTTTCTCGTGCTTGATGAGGTTTTAGGGGAATATGGTACAGGCAACTGGATTGGTGAGATCAACTTTGCTAGCACTGCACCTCAAGACATAATCCCGATTACAGAGTTGAGTGAGTTTGTAGATCAGTTGCAAGCTTCTACTCAGTGGGAAAAGTGTCCGCCGACAGAAACATACCAATCGTATCGAGTTACCCCTTGTGAAGAAGACTTTCCTCGCTCTGATCTGATGACCTTGAGCACTTCCAACTCTAAGCTGGTATGGGAATATTTGAATGCAGAAGGTGATTACGAGAGCCCTATCAAAGGAACGGGGGCAGACTTCATCTTTATTTCTTTCCCTATGAGCATCTTACCGAAAGGTGCAGAAGTGGACTTTAGGGCTGACTTAGAAGATAGTTTAGAAACTCAGCTGAAAGCCTCAGGGGCGGGGCAACTCTTTGGTGGTTCTTTAGGGGAGGTTAATGCCTACATAGATCTGGCTATCTATGATGGAGAACGAAGTATAGAGATCATTAAATCTGTTCTTAAAGAAAGGTCATTACCCTCAGAAACAACGATACACTTTTTTGATAAGGATCGAGAGATCATTGACCTTAGGGAGCAGATTCATGATGAGAAAAAACCTTCGTTTTTGAGGAAGCTTTTTAAGAGGTAATACCTCCTATTATAGTGAGGCGCGCTCCGTGGAGGAACTGCTTATGGTCGCGCATCCTTGAGGGTTCCGCCTCTGTGAGATGAATGTCCCCCTTCTTGCGATTCTACGAGGTCTGATTCTCCACCCCACTTTCAAAACTACCTGCGCGACAGTATTGTCTATCTAGGAGCCGGGCGTTGCTGTTGATAGTAAATTCATCTCATCTGTGGTGAACTATACTAGTGTTTCTTCTTACGGATCGTAGCCCCTAAAAAAGCCAGCTCGATGAGCTGGCTTAATAATTCCCTAGATTGGGTGGAATGTCTGAGGAGGTTAAGCGTTTTGGAGCTTAGCTGCCTTGACGGTGTTTTGCATGAGGAGTGCGATGGTCATTGGGCCTACTCCGCCAGGAACAGGGGTGATGGCTTCACAGTTTTCGAAGACGTCCTTGTAGTCGACGTCACCTGTGAGGCGGTATCCCTTTTTCTTAGATGGATCGTCTACGCGGTTGATCCCGACGTCGATGACGTAAGCACCGCGCTTGACTGCGTCCTTCTTGATGAGTTCTGGGACGCCTACTCCGACGAGGAGGATGTCAGCCTCACTACAGACCGCATTGATGTCGGTGGTGCGAGAGTGTGCGATGGTGACGGTGCAGCTCTCGTTGAGGAGAAGAGCGGCGAGGGGCTTTCCGACGATCATACTACGTCCTACGACGACTGCGCGCTTACCAGAGAGTTCTACGCCCTCGCTCTTGAGGAGCTCGATACACCCTGCAGGAGTACATGGGACGAATCCTGTATCATCACCCATTACGAGCTTAGCCACATTGATCGGGTGGAAGCCGTCGACATCCTTAGCTGGATCGATGCCCTCTACGATGTCGTCCTCGATCTTGCGGAGGTCACCTGGGAGAGGGGACTGGACGAGGATGCCACTGATCGCATCGTCATTGTTGAGATCGGAGATGAGGGTGCGGAGCTCTGCTTCAGAGGTCTCTGCTGGGAGTGCGATCTTGCGAGAGTAGATTCCTAGTTCTTCACACTTCTTTACCTTTGATCCGACGTAGACCTTGGAGGCTGGATCGTCACCGACGATGACTACGGCTAATCCTGGGGTGACCCCTTGTTCCTTTAGTGCGGATACTTCCTGTGCGACTGAGTCCAATACCTTGGCTGCTACGGCCTTTCCGTCGATGTTTCTCATGGGGGAAACCTGTATGCGCAAGTGAGGGAAAATGCAACAGAAGAATGAGGTCATCGCGGGGGCGACTCACCTCAAATAAGGATGCTAGAAGTCGGAGCACATGAGGGCGGTGCACTGGAGCTGAATCTGCTTCTCCTCGTCGGCTGAGAGCTCAGATGAGGGGAGGATCGGATCGCAGAACTCGAGCTCCAGTCGGCTGAAGGGCATCGGGATGCGGAACTTATCCCAGGTCTTGAGCTCCCAATAGCGTGAGCACTTCAGTTTGACGGGGATGAGTGGGGTCTGGGTCTTGGCCGCTAGTCGGATGACTCCTGGGTTCATGCTGTAGACCGGGCCGCGCGGGCCATCTGGAGAGATCGCGATAGAGGCACCGGAGCGGACAGCCTTGACCATCTCGATCATGGCTTGCTTACCGCGACGAGAGGAGGATCCTCTGATAGATTGCACCCCGTATGCGGCCATCATAGCCTCGGTGATCGTGCCGTCCTTACTCGGGCTGGTGAGACAAGTGAGGCGGGTACGAGTAGTGACCCTGAGGAAGCACTCAGGGAGGCAGAGGACACGGTTATGCCAGAAGCTGTAGATGTACGTATTGTCGTCGATCTGGAGTTCTGATGGCACATGGAGCGTGAACCGAAGGAGCTTACAGTAATAGTGGGTGAGAAACCCGATGAGAGTTCCGATGATCCACTCGCGCTTACCGCCTCTGATGTCTTCTGATTTTGCCAAGGTATTAAAGAATTTACTGTCTTCATAGCGTAGACGTGGCAAGATACAAGTATGAACGACTTTGAAGAAAAGGCACAGGCGGCGATCCAGAACCCTCAGAATGTAGGTGAGATGTCAGATGCGGATGGAGTGGGGACCGTAGGCTCTGCAGACTGTGGAGATATGATGCGTATGTGGGTGAAGTTCACCGAGAAGGACGGGAAGAAGGTGATCGATCGCGCCTCGTTCCAGGCCTTTGGCTGTCAGACGGCCCTCGCAGTCGCCTCCATGGCGACCGAACTACTCAAGGGGAAGTCGGTGGAAGAGGCGCAGGGAATGGGAGTCAATGACCTGACAGGAGACCTCGGCGCTCTCCCTCCAATGAAGATTCACTGTGGCGAAATGGTACAAGATGCGCTACGTGAGGCTCTCAATGGCGGTGAGGCCAAAGAAGAGAGCGCTCCAAAGGGCGAAAGTAATACGCTCCTCTCGGACATGAATAAGCCAGCTGAGGGGAAAAAGCTCAAAATCGTCTTCGAGTAAGATCAAGACGAATCTCACCATCCTTCAGGAGGGAATACCGGAGAGATTCCCTCATTCTCAAAAAACTGAAAATTTCTCTATGCCTCAGAGCATCACACGCTAAAGTACACGCAATATTATGAACGAAGAAGTTACACTTTTACGCGAAGTAGACGCGATTCAGATTCCATCAGGTGACACGATCGTACTCCCAGAGGGTACGCCAGTAGTGATCACTCAGACTCTTGGCGGAACCTACACGGTCGCGACCTCTGCGGGACTTGCGAGGATCTCATCTCAGGATGCAGACTGTCTCGGCATCGACCTAGAGGAGAACAAGAAGCGTCAGGATGAAGCGGACGCGATGAAGGATGCTCCTCTCGAGGACCGTATCTGGCACGCGATGAAGTCAGTCTATGACCCAGAGATCCCTGTCGATATCGTGAACCTAGGTCTGGTCTATGACTGCGCGATCGATGAAGATGGTGAAGACGGCACAGAGGTCAACGTCAAGATGACTCTCACCGCTCCTGGATGTGGCATGGGCCCTGTCATCGCTGCTGATGCACAGGCTAAGATCATGAACATCGATGAAGTCGATAAGGCTAATGTCGAGGTCGTCTGGGAACCAGCATGGAACCAGGACATGATCTCTGAAGAGGGCAAGATGAAGCTCGGGATGATCTAGGAGGCCTCTCCTGATATCCTCCTATTACAGGAATGAGACACCCCGCTATCGATGATGATAGCGGGGTGTCTTGCTTATATCTCTCAGGACGTGTGTGAGTATCTGAGCCTTGAAAACTCTTGAAAGTGCGAGGGAATAGGGTAAAGCCCTATATAATGAACGTATTAATCGCATGTGGAGGAACCGGGGGACATCTCTTTCCGGGGATCGCTCTGGCTGAGGAATTGGTTAAGCGTGGGCATACGCCTTACCTAGTAGTGTCAGAGAAGAAGGTCGACCAAGAGGCCTCTGCGAAGTATCCACAATACACGTTCATCACGCAGCCCTCTCGGCCTAAGCCCGCGACGACGTCTCCTAAGATGATCGGGTTTATCCTCAGCTTGTTCAAGGTGACACGCCTCTCTAAGCAGTTGATCCGTAAGCATAAGATCGATGCCGTGATCGGGATGGGTGGGTTTACCTGTTTTGGCCCCGTCTTCGCCGGTAAGTCGCTGAAGGTACCGACCTTTCTCCATGACTCGAATGCCGTACCAGGCAAGTCGAACCGCTTCTTATCTCAGTATGTGAATCAGGTGCTGCTCGGGCTGGAGCCCGCGAAGCAGTACTTCCCAAAGGTCGATTGTAAGGTCGTGGGAACTCCTCTGAGGGATGAGATGAAGACGCTCCCCAGTCGAGAGGAGGCGTGTGCTAAGTACGGTCTAGCGGCCGATAAGTTTAATATCCTCGTCTTTGGGGGCAGCCAAGGGGCACAGCAGCTCAATACACTGGTGCTCGGTGCGGCTCAGCGAGCGAGTGAGAATATCCAGTTCCTGCACGTTGCGGGATCATTCGACTACGATCGAGTGGCGGCGGAGGGAGCTGAGATCCCTAATCATGTGGCGCTGGCCTTCTGTGACGATATGCCGTCAGCATACGCAGTAGCGGACGTAGTGGTCTGTCGCTCGGGAGCCTCGAGTATGACAGAGCTCTCTTATCTAGGACTACCTTCCATTCTCGTGCCGTATCCAATCGCAGCTGATGATCACCAGACTAAGAATGCCCTCGCCTTCTCCGAGAAGGGGGCGGCTCTGCTGTATCAGGAGCGCGACCTCTCACCTGAACTCCTCGAAACGGTGATTTCTGAGTTGCTTGTGGACTTTGACAAACGTCACATGTTAAGCAGAAACATCAAGGCTCTTTCCCAAGATCCTGCGGGAACAATTTGTGACCTTATTGAACAATCATTGTCTTAAAAGAACCCATGCTAGACTTTACTAACGCATTGCTTAATTCCGGTAAGAAACTTAGAATCCACCTCATCGGCGTGGCCGGCTCTGGGATGAGTGGTCTCGCTCAACTCCTCCTCGAGATGGGGCATGAGGTCAGTGGATCTGACCGAGTCAATAGTACGGAGACAGAGCGTCTCTCTAGTATTGGGTTACAGTTCTCTAGTCCTCACACGGAGCAATGTGTCGATGGATGTGATTACGTCATCTACTCCTCCGCGATCAGAGAGACGAACCCTGCGCGCAAGGCTGCGATGGAGCAAGGGATTCCGACCCTGCGTCGTGCCGAGTGTCTGGCGGCGATCTTACATAATAAGGATGGCATCATCGTAGCGGGGACGCATGGCAAGACCACGACCTCAGCTCTGAGTGCGCATGTCCTCCGGAGAGCGAACCTGAATCCTAGTTATTACGTCGGGGCGGAGATCCCAGTCCTAGGAACGAATGCGAAGTGGGGGGACGGCCCGATGATGGTGGCGGAGGGTGATGAGTCAGATGGTACGCTCGTACTCTATAAGCCTAAGCACTCGATCATTCTGAACCTAGAGCCTGAGCACCTCGACTTTTATCGTGACCTCGATCACCTCAAGGAGGTTTTCACGACCCTCATTAATAATACCTCAGGGAAGGTCATCTACTGTGCAGAAGATGAGAATGCGACGGAGCTCGTCGCTCCTACCGGTAAGGGAGTCTCTTATGGATGGGAGAATGCAGATTACACCGCGAGTGATCTCCTAGAGGGTAGAGGGGTGACTTACTTTACCGTCAGCAAAGGTGGCGAGCCGATTGGCCGTCTGGAGCTAGGCATCCCTGGCCGTCACAATGTACTCAATGCGCTCGCTGCATTTGCGCTCGCGGATCTCCATGGAGCCGACTTTACGGGTATCGATACCGCGATGTCATCCTTTGCGGGTGCTAAGCGTCGCTTCGAGACGAAGTACTATTCACCGAACTATCGGATCGTCGATGACTACGGGCACCACCCTACCGAGGTAGAGGCGACTCTGAAGACGGCTCGTACCTTTGAGCCAGAGAGATTGGTCGTCGCCTTTCAGCCGCACCGTTACTCCCGCACCCAGCTCTTGGCTAAGGAGTTTGGCGAGGCCTTTACCCATGCGGACCTGGTCTATGTCTCTGATATCTATGCAGCGAGTGAGGACCCGATCGAGGGAGTGTCTGCTCAGACGATCGTCGATGCGATCAAGGAGGCTGGTGGACCAAAGGCCGAGGTCGTCGGGCCTGTCGCTGGTGCCCATCACCGTATCGGGAACAAGCTCAAGCCAGGAGACCTACTCATCACATTAGGGGCAGGGAATATCCACGAGGTCGGGACTAAGATCGCGCGAGACCTGACGACTCTAGAGGACATCCAGCGATTTCAGCCTGCACCAGAGGACGCCTCGTCGTGCCTCTACGAGCCGATGCGCCGACACACCACGATCATGATTGGTGGACCGGCGCAGTTCTGGATCGAGCCTCATACCTTTGCGGGCTTTGCCTCTATCGTGAATACCCTCAAGGAACGCTCACTCCCGATCAGAATCGTAGGGAGAGGCTCTAATCTGCTCGTCCGTGATGGCGGAATCAGAGGCGCGGTGATCCATCCTGCCGGTGGTGAGTTTAATGAAGTCCGAGTCGAAGGGAATCGCATTATCTGCGGTGTCGGCGCTCGCTTCAAAAAGGTCGCCAGCGCTGCGCAGGCGGCGGGCATCGGTGGATTCGAGTGGATGGAGGGTATCCCTGGAAATGTTGGAGGCAGCCTCCGCATGAATGCCGGCGCGATGGGGACCGAGACCTTTGACCAAGTGGTCGAAATGACCTTCCTGAATGAGGTAGGTAAGATCGTGAAGAAGAATCGAGAGGAAATCGTGGCGCATTACCGCAATGTCCCGATGTTGGATCACAACTTTGCGCTTGGAGTGGTCTTTGAGGGCGATCCAGCACCTGCTGATGATATCCAAGAGAAGATGCTGGAGTCTCGCCATAAGCGTAATACCTCACAGCCTAAGGCGGCAAGCGCGGGATGTATCTTTAAGAATCCATTGCCTGATCTCGGAGCTGGTAAGCTCATCGATCAACTAGGGCTCAAGGGAACCGCGATTGGTAAGGCGGAGATCTCGGATGTGCACGCGAACTTCTTTGTGAACAAGGGAGGGGCGACAGCCGAGGAGATGCTAGACCTCATCGCACATGCGCAAAAGACGGCACTCGATGAACGTGAGATCACGCTAGAGACTGAGGTGCAGATCCTCGGTGAAGATGTCGCCCAGTTCTAATGGGAGTCAGCCCGTTAGAGGCGTATTCTTAAGCGAGGAATCAACTCGCTGGTAGAGAAAAAGAGGCTCCTCGGATTTCCCGAGGAGCCTCTTTCTTAGAGCTTGATCGCTGTTGACCTGGAGGTCTATGCGTTAGGCTGTTGCGTGGGTCTTGCCATCTGCGAGGAGTGGGTCATCACCGTAGTGGTTCTTCCCTTTGTCTCCTGCGAGACAGCCACAATCAATGAGTATCCAAATCCCACCTACGTAAGGAACGAAGGTGATCAGACTCCACCATCCTGATTTACCGCGATCGTGGAAGCGTTTCGCGATAATGGCATAGCTCATCCACATGGCTGGAATGTAGAGAAGAAAGGCGACGGCGAAGCTAGTGATGCCAGCGACCGGGATTTCTTCCATTGCTCCATCAGATAGAACTTCTGGTGTCATTAGCAAAGCAGCACCAATACCATAGGCGATCATAGCAGGAATACTGGCGAGTAGAACCGCTGAATAGGTGTATCCCCAATAGCCAGCGCGGCTGATGCGGCCTTTGAATCCCCAGAGCTTTTGCTTCAGGGTGAGAGGGGTGTGAGTTTCGGCAGAGTGGTTGACGACCTCTGTTGTTTCAGGTGCCGCGTAGATATTGTTCTGTTCCATAGCTTTGTATTATTTCCTGTTTCGGAAGCGAAAAGAGCAAAAAGAGGAAAGTTTGTAAACGTTATTGATTATCTAAATTTAAAAGGTAAGAAGTGAACAGGATGGATCGGTTAGATAATAGAAAGGAGATTGAGCTAGCAGAAGGCATCTCTGTGTACCTCTATCCTGCAGGTCTCGTTCCTAGATTAATTGCTCGTTTGATCGACATCGTGATTCAATCCCTCGCCTACTCAATAGTAGCGATTCCCTTGAGCATTATTGGGGGGACTTTGGGGGCTGAGGTGCAGCAGGGGATCTATCTTCTGATCGCTTTTGGGGTTTATTGGTTCTATGACCCGCTGTTCGAGCTGTCGAAGAATCCTGCTACGCCAGGGAAACGGTTTATGAAGTTGAGAGTGGTGCAGATCTCGGGGGCTCCGACCGTCTTTAGGACCTCATTCTTGCGGGCGCTTTTATGGCCGATCGATTTATTCCCTGCTGGGCTATTAGGCATCGGGGCAGTGCTCTCTACGCAATACTCTCAGCGCCTAGGTGATCTCGCTGCGGGGACGCTCGTGATCCATACGATGGAGATCGCTGAGCCAGAGATCGAGGAGATTCCAGTAGATGCGATGCGCCCGAGTATGCCTCTGAAGCGAGAGGAGCAGGTCGCCTTTATTGAATTCGCAAGGAGATTTAGTAAGTTAAGTGAGGCGAGGCAGTTAGAGGTGACCCGATGCTTCGAGGGGATGGCTGGTAAGTCTGGACTGGAATATGCCTTGGGGGTGTCCCGATGGCTCACACAGAATGAAGTATGATATCGCAGAAACAGTTTCAACAGTTACATAAGGAGAGGTGGGATCAGACGAAACAGCTCGTCACGACTCTCCAAGAGAGTAGTAAGGTATCTGCGGAGGAGGCCCGTGCGTTGCCCTCGTTCTTTCGGAAGTTATGCCAGGATCTAGGTATCGCTAAGGAGAGGTTGTATGGGATCAAGCTCTCTAATGAGATCAATGCGATGGTGATGTCTCTCTTTCACCACCTCTATCGTAGTCGTAAGACACTTTCACCGTGGCGCTTCTTTACGAGATCTGTGCCAGGAGCAGTACAGCATAACCAGCACTTCCTCTGGGTGAGTATCGCCTTATTCTGGATTCCGTTCTTGCTGATGGCTTGTTCTGGGACATGGGGATTACAGTGGATCCAGTCCCTCTTGGGAGCGGAGGGGATGATGAACATGGATATGATGTATGGGAAGGATGGAGATGCCTTGGCTCATGGTCGTGAGACGTATGGGAGCGACTTCATGATGTTCTGCTTCTACATCTATAATAATGTGGGGATCGACTTTAGGTGTTATGCGGGGGGGATCTTATTTGGGATCGGGACCTTATTCTTTACCGTCTTTAATGGATTGATGATCGGCGCTTCTGCTGGATACGTGGAGGCTGTCGGAGATCCGCAGAAGTTTTGGACCTTTGTGAGTGGGCACTCTGCCTTTGAGCTCGTCGGGCTGCACCTCTCCTCAGCCGCGGGCTTTAGACTGGGGTGGGGGCTGATTAGTCCGGGGAATCAGAGTAGGCTGCATTCTCTCATGCGCAGTGCACGGCACTCCCTCACCCTGCTGGGTGGGGCGGCGTTCTTGACGTTTTTGGCCGCCTGTATTGAGGGCTTTTGGTCTGCACATCCGCATCCTGCGATGCTGAAGTATTCAGTGGGCGCAGTACTCTGGGTGTTGACCTTGTTTTATCTCTTTTCGGGAAGGAGGAGTTGGTATGAACGTCCATGACTTAAAGATTTCTCTACGCCCTCGGCATCGTTGGGAGCCTGTTGACTTAGGCTTTCATCTGACACGTGAGTATTATGGTGATTTATTCAAGATCGGTCTGTGGGGCTTCCTGCCATTATGGGTGTTGATCGCATTCTTATGTTGTTCTGTTCCTGGACTGGCGTTTTTCCTGATTTGGTGGCTCAAGCCGATTTATGACCGCTTTTATCTCTATTACTTTAGTCGTCGGATCTTTGGGAGTGAGGTGAGTGTCGGGAGTGTATTGAAGCAATGGCCTCGCTTTCTCTTTGTTCGCTCATTCGGGTTACTGACGTGGAGACGTCTCTCACCTGCTCGGTCGATGATGTTAGCCGTGCGTGATCTCGAGAAGCTTAAGGGACAATCCTATGGGAAGCGCTGTACGGTATTGAAGAGAATGGGTGGAGAGGTCGCCTCCACGACCACGGTGACCTTACATGTCTGTGAGGAGATCTTAGTCATTGGGTTGGCATTGCTGATCTATCTCTTCATCCCTCAGATGTCAGGCATGTCCTTCGAGAATATAGAACTGTTCATGACCAGTTTAGCCGAGAACAAGGCCTTTACGATTTTGACGAGTCTGTTGCCTGCGATCGTGGTCTTGTTTATTGAACCGTTTTACGTAGGAGCGGGCTTCTGCTTGTATCTGAACAGTCGTAGTTCGCAAGAGGCGTGGGATATCGACTTACAGTTTAAGGGGTATGCCGAGCGGTTGAAGAAGAATATGCTGACTGTGAGTCATTCGATCGGGGCGGCGCTCTTATTGGGGCTCTTTGCAGTAGGTGGTGTAACGGAGGCCAGGGCTGAAGAACGTTCGCCTCAGGAGGTGTTAGAAGAGGTCTACGCTCATGAAGACTTTAAAGTGAGAACACAGAAGGTTCCTCAATGGGAGCGTTCTGACCAGATGAATGCTTTTGAGAAGTGGCTAGAGGAGTTATTTGGCTCCCGAGCGGGGAGTGGCTCGGCGACTACGTTTGGGGAGGGCGCCTTGATGGTGTTTGCGATCGTGATCTTGGTCGCGTTAGTCGTTCTGGTGCTCGTAGTCGTATTACGGAGCTTGTCAGATCGTGATCCGTCTAGTGATCCAGCACCGCAGAAGGTCAAGCCCTCGGTGGTGATGGGGATGGAGGTATCCCGCGAGTCTCTGCCCAAGGAGTTATTACAGGCTGCCCGAGAGGCTTGGAATACTGGAGACGCCAAGCTGGCCTTATCCCTGTTGTATCGAGGGGCGGTATCTGACTTATTACTACAGCATGATGTAGAGATACAGAGCTCGGATACAGAGTTAGAGTGTCTCAGGGCTGTGCGAAAAGGAACAGAGCCCTCCCTGGGAGAGTACTTTCATTTACTCACACAGCACTGGATGACCGTTGCTTACTCCAATGATCGAGTGCGAGATGAGGAATTTAACATTTTACAAGAGACATGGCCGTTCAAAAAATAGTGATGAAGATCGTCACCTGTCTAGGGGTGGCTCTGTTCTTGGCGAGTTGTGGCAAGATCGAGTATGAGGAGATCGAGACTGGGTGGTCTGGTCTGGCTAAGGTAGATAAGTTCCTCGCAGCCTCTCGCTTTGTGCGGGGGATGGGGATCGAGTCTGGGAGTTACCCGAGCCTCCCATCGTCCCCCCCACCAGAGGGGACGCTCTTATGTATACCAGCTTCTGCGATGCAGGGGCAGGGTATCTTAGAGGAAATTGATGACTGGATCTCGGAAGGAGGACACATGGTCTGCTTCCTCCAGATCGAGGGAGAGTCCATATTTTGGAGTGAGGATATGAGTCCTATCGATAACTTTTTAGACTACTATCACCTCGAGCTGAAAGTGAGAGAACATGAAGAACATGAAGAACATGAAGAACATGAAGAACATGAAGAACATGAAGAGCATAGAGGCCTCATTAATGAGCTATGCCTTGTAGGTGAGGATGGTGCTGAGGTCTGCTATGAGACGGATATTCATTCTTCATTACGCTTTAGAGAACGGGGAGAAGAGGATACCGACTATACCTTTTTCCGCGAATTTACGCGTGGAGAGGGCTCCTTATGTGTGGTCGCGTCCGCGGCTCCGTTTTTGAATGATTCATTACAGAAGGCGGAACATGCGACGTTACTATGGGACTTTGTCAAGAAGCAGGAGGTCGAGCGAGTTTGGTTTGTGTACTCTTCTGATATCTCCTTTTGGGCATTGTTGTGGGACTATGGCTCTCTTGCCCTGCTTTCGCTTGGGGTATTGGTAGGCATTTGGGTCTGGTACGTGGTGCCTCGCTTTGGTCCCCAATTCGTGACGGTCTCTAGCGAGGAGAATAAGCTCGAGTCCCACCTCGTCGTGACGGGAGACTTTTACACCCGTCATGCGGCTGATCAACTCGTCATTGATCAGGTGATCGAGGGGCTGACGAAGACGCTCGCTAGGCGTGTACACCTCCCGATCAATACGCCTCTGGCAGAGATTCTAGAGCGCTGTGATGACGTGCTGACTCCACAACAACGAACAATCTTAACGACTCCAGTTCCTAGAGATGGCAAGGAGCGGGTCTCTTACTTACACGAACTCCAACAATTACAATCAACATTATGAATGAACATGACTCCCTGACTCCGTCAGCAACAGAGGCTCCACCTGTGGCGCCCTCGCTCACGCAACCTGAGGTGCAACAACCTGAAGTCGCGATTCCTCAGACGCGTCCAGAACGAGTTCTGATTCAGCGCATCCAGGATGAGATTCGCAAGGTCTTTATCGGTCAGGATGATCTAGTAGAGATGGTCTTAACGGCCTTTATTAGCTCTGGTCACCTCTTGATCGAGGGGCATCCTGGGTTAGGTAAGACCCACTTAGTGAACTCTCTCGCGAAGGCCTTCCAAGGGGAGTTTAAGCGTATCCAGTTTACTCCTGACTTGATGCCCTCAGATGTAGTCGGGCATAGCCTCTATAATATGGGGACCCAGCAGTTCGAGGTGAAGCGTGGGCCTGTCTTTACTAACCTACTCCTAGCAGACGAGATCAACCGTGCGCCGGCTAAGACGCAATCCTCTCTCCTAGAGGTGATGCAGGAGCGCCAGGTGACGATCGATGGGGAGACGTATGTGTTGCCTCGCCCCTTCATGGTACTCGCGACTCAGAACCCGATCGAGCATGATGGTACATACCCGTTACCAGAGGCACAGTTGGACCGCTTTATGATGAAGTTGCTCGTCCAGGAGCCTAGCCTAGCGGATGAGGTCCAGATCGCGACGAGAGCGACGTATTCGGGGACTCAGACCCTAGATACGGCTCAGGTGGAGCCTGTGACGACTCCTGCTGAGTTTGAGGTGCTACAGGAGGGGATGCGACAGCAAAAGATCGTTCCAGAGGTGATCGAGTATGCGGTGAAGATCGTGCAGGCTACGCGAGACTCGGTGATGACGAGTTATGGTGCGAGCCCCCGAGCGAGTATCGCTCTCATTCAGGCAGCCAAGGGGCTAGCCATGTTACGAGATCGAGACTATGTCGTACCTGATGATATTAAGTATTGTGCTCTCCCTGTATTACGTCATCGCGTAAGTCTGACGGCAGAGGTCGCGATCTCGGGTCAGAGCGTCGATGAGACTGTGATCGCTATTATTAACTCTATTGAGGCTCCTCGCGTCTAGTCCATCATGCGTCCTAGTAGAGTTCTCATTATCGGTGCGAGTGTGCTCTTCTGCCTAGCGGTAGTGGTAGCATTCGTTCCGTATTTAGAGACGGCGTGCCTTGTACTTGCTGGGGGGCTAGCAGTGTGCGCTCTATTTGATGCCTTATTGGTCATCATTAGGCCTCGGCTTAAGTTCGAGCGATCATACCAGGACCGTTATGCATTAGGAGTCTCTACTGATGTACAGGCGACGCTCACGAATAGGAGTTGGCTGCGGAAGCGGGTCCGACTCTATGATGGGCTCCCTGATGATTGTGAGCATGAGCAATATCCCTATGAAGGGCTCCTCGCTCCAGGAGAGTATGCCGAGATCTCGGGTAGCCTCACCTTTAAGAAGCGAGGGGAGCTTACGATTACGGCGGCCTATATCGAGGTCATGAGCCCTCTCTCTCTGTGGTGGCGCTCTAGGAGGCTGGGTGAAGAGGTGAGAGTCAAGGTCTACCCGAACTATGTCCCCGCCCTGAATTACGGTCTCTTGGCGACATCAGATCGCGTTCAGCAAATGGGGATTATCAAGAAGAAGAGCCGTGGGCTGAGTAAGGAGTTCCATCAGTTGCGAGATTACCAAGATGGAGACCAGTTGAATACGATTGACTGGAAGGCGACCTCACGCATGGGGCGCATGATCTCACGCGAGTTCCAAGAGGAACGAGATCAGAATGTCCTACTCGTCACGGATTGTAGCTTTCGCACCAGGGCGGTTGATGGAGATCTCCCGCTTCTGGATCATTTGCTCAATGCTAAGATCCTGATCTCTTATATGGCTATCAAGCAGGGGGATAAGGTAGGAATGATGAACTTTGGTGTACCTGCGGGCCAACATCGTATTCTCCCTGCGGTCTCTGGACAGAGTGGCATGAGTAAGGTGCTCAACCATGTCTACGATTACCAATCGTCGAAGTCATATGGAGAGTATGAGACTCTGGCTAAGAGGATTCTGAGTCAGCCTCGTAAGCGATCATTAGTGGTGATCTTGACGAACCTCAGGTCAGAGGATCAGCATGGAATCGTCGAAGCTCTCCGACTCCTAGGGCAGAAGCATCTGGTTCTGTTAGCCTCTGTCAGAGAGACGGCGGTCGCAGAAATCCTAGAGCAACCCGTGACTACTCCTGCGCAGGCTAATAAATACATCGGTGCGACCGCATATGAGCAAGATGCCGAGCAGATCGTAGAGACGCTAACACAGCAAGGAATCGCTGTCGTGCGGAGCCCTATTGAGAGCTTTGCTGTAGATCTCGCGAACCGATACCTAGACCTGAGAAGCGAGATCGGAGGCTGACCTCCCTTATGAGCGGAGTGCCTTAGTTACCTAGGAGGAAACAAAAAAGCACCGCTTCCATCTGTGAAGGCGGTGCTTTGGGTGATTGATGAATAAGGGATTACTTATTGTAGAGATGTACGTCGCGTTGTGGGAATGGGAAGTTGAGTTGTCCATTCGTCGCGTCGAAGGCCTTCTTGATGTCCTCATTGAGGATGATCGGAGCCGCTACAGCGTCGCTAGAGGCGACCCATACCTTGAAGGCGATATTGACTGAGTTGTCTCCGAGTGAGTCTACCCCGATGACGACGTCTTCTTCTTGGAGGACGATCGCGCTTGCTTGTGCAACGGAGGTGAGCACCTCACGCGCTGTATCGATCGAGTCATCATAAGAGATCCCGACGACGAGATCGACACGCTTCTTCTCAACCGTCGACATGTTCACGATGCTCGATCCGATCGCTTCTGAGTTAGGAATGATGATCGTCTTGCCCTGTGGCGTCTGGAGGATGGTGTTGAAGATTTGTACTTCCTTTACTCCACCGGTGTGTCCAGCGGTAGTGATCACATCACCGACCTTGTATGGCTTAAAGAGGAGGATCATGATGCCGCTTGCAAAGTGGCCGAGCGTCCCAGAGAGAGCCATGCCGATCGCGATACCTACTGAGGCAAAGACTGCGACCATTGAGCTCGTCTCTACTCCGAGGATGCCGATCGCTGCTACGATCACGAGAGCCTTGAGGACGTTCTTGGTAAGGCTTCCGATGAAGGCCTCGACCGTAGGATCGATGTTACGTGACTTAATAATCTTAGAGATGAGCTTAGCGATCCCTCCTGCGACCATAAAGCCGATCCAAATCGTGAGCAGTGCACCCAAAATCTTTGGCGCATAGGTGAGAGCTCCCTCGATCGCAATATCCGTGTACTTCTGTATGTCTGTTTCAGTCATTGTGGTTTTTTGTTACGCACATCTAGACTGTATGAATCATCAGAAAGTTACAAGAAGTTGAATTTTTTAGCCTTTAGGGGCTGGATGTCGTTAGGTCCAAGATAGCTGACAGCTCTCAGTGATTACCCTACGGAGAGCTGCCATGATGCCTACCTGAACAAGAGAGGGGCGATGATCTATTTAATGATCCTTCCCTAAGAACTCAGCATAGGGGGAATCTTTCTTAACAGTAGCGAGCCAACGATCATAACTGCTTCTCTTCCTCTAGAGATTCCTTCATGAAGCGTAATGATTCATCAAACAGGACATCCGTGACATAGCCCTTCGTTTGAACAAAGGTGTCATTGCGTTTCAGGATCGGGTCAAAATAGGAATTGCCACGAATGGAGCCCTGGCTACCTGGATGCCCTTGTGGGATGCCTCCCGCCCCGTGTACGAAGGTATGAGAGAACCCCCGGTTCTCAGGACAATATTCTGGAGTCTCTCCCAGATGCCACTTGCCGAAGATACCAGTATTATAGTCATTGGACTGCAAGCAGTCAGCAATGGTTTTGATTTTTGGCGACATGCGTTCACGCTCATAGATGGTATGGGTCACCCCCACATTAAAGGGCGACATCCCAGACAGCAGGCCAGCACGAGCCGGTGAGCAGGTAGGGCTAGTATGGTAGTCCGTAAACCGGAGAGACTGTTCGTATAACGAGTCGAGGTGTATGGAGAACAGGATTCCCATGACAGGCCACATCTCCATAGCCCTGATCATCGGTCAGAACTAGTATGACATTAGGAGATCCCATGACATGGAGAATTAAGAGGGTTTGCAGAATTATATTTCTCATTATTGATCAGTCTCGTTACTCAGGTAAGAACGCAGGAGAACTGTTTTGGGACAGATGGGGGGATAAAATTTATCAATATTCCGCAGGGTTCAGGAATGAGTAAATTGGAACTGCTGTCTAGTTTTTGTATTACGTTCAATGGTGTCAGGCTTCTGGGACATCGCCTTTTGTTCGTGCCGCGCGGATTCCTTTCTTTCGGCGAAAGAATGCTACTATTTCTGTCTTTTTTGTCGTTTTCTGGATTACGTAAAAGGTCTTCAGGTTTTGCATTTTACGCAATATGACAAGAGCGGTTGACGAGGCGTTTTTTTTTTTTTTTCGTCCACATCAAATGAAAGGTGTATTTAAATTTTTGTTGCTATCAGTGGCTTGCTTTGCACAGCAGGAGGCGTGGTTGATAGAAAATGCGCAAAAGACCTATTCTTTCACAGAGGGTGAGGAGTTAGAGGCGTATCGTTCGTCGTACAATGGAGGTAAGCGAGATCTTCCTATTCCTATAGAGAATGGAGTCTTTAATGATTCCCTCTGGAGTGCGATGATGTACCCTATTCCGTCAGAGGAGATCTATGGGGTGTTTATCCGATTTAAGCTGACGGATAATTTTGATGGGAACGATTATATGCAGATTTCTGGAGTGAAGAATCCTGAGACCACCCCTGAAGGTGAGGATCTATCCGCATTCCAGACGTATTTTAACCACGATGAGATCGCTGGGGAGTGGCGTACGATATTTGTTGATTTCTCCGTATATGAGGGGTGGAAGGAGCAAGATTATACTGGTCTATGGGTCGATACTTCACACCGTACCCGTTCTAGCTGTGAGTACGATTACTTCTCGATGGTAACATTAGAGCAGTTTCAGGCGTACCAAGCGCAGTTTGGGCAGGACTTTGATTGGCATCTAGAGTCGAGCATGGTCTCAGGATACATTGATTCTGATTCGGACGGTCTCGCTGATATTGAAGAGGAGTTTATCCTTGGGACTGATCCAGAGCGTTACAATGCCCCTGTGATTGCCGAAGCTGGTTCGGTAGAGGTAACGACTTTAGACGAATGGATTGAGGTGACGACTGAGGGCGTGTTTGAAGACCCTATCGTCGTTCTTGAATCAGTAGCCACTGGCGAGGTTCGTTCCGTGGTGCCAGTGTTAGGTGAGACCGGGCGTAACTACTTTGAGTTTAAGCTAACGAGCCTCGACGAGCCAGGTGAGATCAATGAACAAGTGCATTACCTCGTGGCGGAGCGCGGAACGTACACCTTGCCTAATGGACGAGTGATCCAAGCAGGCACGACGACTCTCAATAATCAGGGCTGGTCAAAGGTAGAATACCCTGAAGCTTTTGCGGAGCGTCCGTTGATTCTGGCACAAAGTACTACCGATTATCCAACCGTTGTGCGTACACGTGTAGACAAGAAGAATAGCTTTAAGGCTTACTTA
>WTJZ01000021.1 GCA_011524615.1 Akkermansiaceae bacterium
TAGTGGTACGCCTCCCACAGATGCTGTTGGGAGCTTCGAAGCTCTCATCCAAGTCAATGCCCTCGGAGGCTACGACCGCCTGACCTTTTATGGTAATCTACTTCCTCCCGTGACAGATCTCGATAACGACCAGATCGCAGATACTTGGGAAACCACATACTTCCCTGGGCAAGAAGCGTTAATCGATGGCGCTGAAGACTCCGATGGCGATCGAGTGCCGAACTTCTTCGAATACCTCTACGGGTCAGACCCCTCAGACCCAAAAGACAGAGGCTTCCGCTTAAAGGTTTCTCCTTCGGGTTCTGAGTCCTCCCGCCGCGTTGCTCAATGGGCGGTTCAAGATGCCTTCCACGTAGGGCCAGACTACCTTATCCAGTATTCTACCGATCTCAATACCTGGCAGGCCCTTCCGAGTGATCATTATCAACTCCATCAGGACAGCGTCA
This sequence comes from Akkermansiaceae bacterium, assembly GCA_011524615.1. GTDB lineage: Bacteria > Verrucomicrobiota > Verrucomicrobiia > Verrucomicrobiales > Akkermansiaceae > WTJZ01. The sequence goes on from WTJZ01000021.1 coordinate 447, forward strand.
ATGGCAGAACTACCAACCAGCTAGAACTCACTCAAGACTACCCGGAAAACTTCTTCATGCGCCTCACGCGCCCATAAGGCGCTCCCCAGAAAACACCCCGACTCGCCAGAGCTCACATAGACGGGGAGAGTCAACACCCGACCTCATGTCGGTTTATACCCTAAAGGAAGAGACCCCAAGGTTCTATTCTGTCCAGGCATCTTGCTTATGCAACAATTTGAGTCTCACACTCTTAAAGATGTGACAGCAAAACTACTTTTTAGCGTTCTTTCTCGTTATTCCGCGGTTCACTTCTAGAGGTTCCCGATACGCTTTAATGGTCATCCAGTATGGCTACAGAGAATACTCTTACTACGACTATCCAGAACAGAGACTGTCGGTAGTGCTCAGTCATCGTTGATGAGGGGGGCGTGTCTTGGCTATTTTTTTGGGTATGCGGTTTGGCATTGTGGGCACCAGGCGGTTGTTCTGGTCGCGATGGTACCTCGCTCAAGCTCGCAGTGACAGGTTGGACAGAGTCCGCCCTTCTTCCAGCGATGTTGGAAGAGCCATGTCGTGGGGGGGACTTGTGCAACGTATCCACCTGCAGCGAAGCCTGCTTCCTCTGGTGGGGCGATACGGTCTTGGTTCTTATCGGCTACATGCTTGATCGCACCCTTGCACACGAATTTCACTTCTTCATAGAGACGTTCGGGAGAGAGGGAACCAAGAGCGATATCTGGGAGAGCCCCTAAACGCCAGCAGATCTCATCAGCCATCCAGTTACCCACACCTGGGAAGAGTGATTGATCTAGCAAGGCCCCCTTAAGGATCTTCTTAGGGCGGCGTTCGATGATCGATCTGACATGAGCTTGATTAAAGCGGCGGGAAAGAGGGCTCGGAGGGAGAGACTCCCAAGGGGAATCTCCTTCGTGGAGCATGACACGGCCGAACATACGGTAGTCATTTAATACGAGGGTGTATGAGGGAGTCCTGAGGATGAGGTGGTCATGCTTCCTCTCTTCATAATCAGGGGGGGCACAATAGACCTTGCCCGACATGCCAAGGTGTACCTCTAGGTGCCAATCGTGATCAAAGGTGAAGTACATGCGCTTGCCATGATGAGTGCTGCTCGTCATGGTTTTGCCGACTAGAGCGGGGAGGGCGGCTGCAGGTAGGTCACGGAAGATACGTGCGTCTTTGTTACTAGTAATGGAGGAGATCGATTCTCCCTCGGCAGTCGCCCATATGCGTCGTGCGAGTTCTACTTCTGCGAGTTCTGGCATGGTGCTCATACATAAGAAGCGATTGAGAGGGTTGGCAACAAGAGATGTATATTTACACGAAATTTATATAATCATTATTTCCTATTGTATCTCGATCATACTTTGTTAAGTGATGACTAAGATGAAATTACTGCCCCTATTATTGTTGCCATTGCTCCTGATCAGTTGTGCGACGCAATCCGTGCCTGTTGGATCAGGCCTGCCTAAGAACCATGATCAGGCGAGGGTGGTATTGGCTAAGAGGATCCTCCAAATGCCGAATCAGATTCAGCTGATGTCGAGGCATGTGAGTGGCCGTAGGGATAATGCGACGGCATACAAGAATATGGTCTCTACAGCAGGCGGCTGGTCTGCGGCGCGTAGTTCGTATGCGAAGGCTCCAGGTGGGTATGTCAAGCTACAGCCAGCCATGCTCTATGGGATGATCGCGCTCGCGAATCAGGGGTATTCCTACCAAGTGTCAGAGCTAGCGGGGGGAGGGCATAGTCGTAACTCTCGTCACTATGATGGGGTAGCAGTAGATATCTGTTACATCAATGGGGTGAAGGTGAACTATCGTAACCCGTATTACCGTTCTCTCATGCGGGCAGCTCGTAAGCTGGGTGCTACTGAGGTCTACGGGCCTGGAGATCGTGGTCATTCGGGACATGTACACATTGCATGGCCGCGTCCTTATTAGCACTAGACGTTGGTATATAACGTGCGTATAAAAGAGTCGTTGTGAAAAAAGGACTCATCAATGACTCGGTCGATTTGGTCATCGTACTGGTAGCAGGTTGGATGGCTGTATTCCTACTGGCGGTCTACTACGTTCCTCAGCTAGAGCATGTGCGTGATGAGGTGTTTGGCCGACCTGCTGAATCTCAGGATACAGAATCTATCAAGGAGGACGAGCTGGGAAAGCCGGAAGTCGCCCAAGATCTGAGCGATCCTCAACAGTCTGAGACGGCAGCCCCTGAGGTAGCAACGTCTTCGCTCGTCTACCGTAGGGATCTGGCGGAGCTGGGTGAAGAACCGGTATGGGAAGAGCTCGATCAGGTCGGAGCTCATGTGACGGTAGAAGAGTTTTTGGCCGACTTAGAGCGTTACTTTGTCGTTGGTGACCGGTGGCAAGAGTTTATTACGAGATCCCCAGCAGGCTTATTGCTCAAGACGGATCCATTAAGTAGTCGGGAACTGTGTCTGAGCGAGAGCTCATCGAGATACTGGCGCCCTAAGGCGGAGATCACGACGAGAACGGTAGAGCAGCCATTAGCTGGAGTCAGGATCGCCATCGACCCTGGGCATATCGGAGGGAAGTGCGCCAAGATGGAGGAGCGTTGGTTCCAGATCGATGAGTCGTTGCCAGTGATGGAGGGGGAGATGGTGCTCATGGTCGCACAACTCCTCAAGCCCCAGTTAGAGGCGCTAGGAGCTGAAGTGAAGCTCACTAGGTCTGAGAATGCTCCAGTGGGGATACAGCGAACACCTCACTTTATGGCACTCGCGCAGGCAAAGATCGAGTCCTATGGGTGGCCTCAAGATCGTCAAATCGAGCAAGCGCAAAAGATGTTCTACCGGACGGCAGAGATCAGAGCACGCTCTCGATTAGTTAATGAAGTCTTCCAGCCTGATATGGCGGTTGCATTGCACTTCAATGCGGAAGCCTGGGGAGATCCTAGTGATCCTCAGTTAACGGAGAATAATCACTTCCATATTCTAGTGAATGGCGCGTATACTTCTGGTGAGGTGGCGCAGCATGATCAGCGATATGAGATGATCAAGCGGATACTAGAAGGAACGATTCATGAGGAGATCGCCCTAGCGGAATGCTTTGTGGAAGCCTTTAAGCAGGAGACACAGTTGCCTGCTTATCACTATGAGCCGAACTCTAAGAGAGCAATCCAAGTAGATGACGAGGGGTATGTGTGGGCTCGTAACTTATTAGCGAACCGGCTCTTCCAGTGTCCCGTGGTCTTCCTGGAGCCTTATGTCATGAATAGTGCGGAAGTGCATGCTCGAGCCCAAGAGGGGGACTACGTAGGAGAACGCATGGTAGCGGGGAAGATGCGTAAGTCGATCTTCCGTGAATATGCGGACGCGATCGTGCGGGCGTTGACAGAGTATTATGGTCCTGAGTAGTAAATCATTTAACCGCGAAGATACAAGGACGCTAAAAAGCGTCGTGTCAGGTTAAAAAAAAGGCCTGCAGTGCAGGCCTCCTTTATGCTGATAGGGAATGGATCAGACGTTGAATCGGAACTCGATGACGTCACCGTCTTCGACAGTGTATTCCTTACCTTCGATACGGAGCTTACCTGCGTCTCGGCACGCAGCCTTAGAGCCTAGCTCGATGAGGTCATTGTAGTGCACGACCTCTGCCGCAATGAATCCGCGCTCGAAGTCGTTGTGAATGGCTGCTGCCGCACGAGGCGCCTTATCTCCAGCCTTGATCGTCCAAGCACGCGTCTCCTTCTCTCCTGAGGTGAGGTAGGTGCGAAGACCAAGTAGGTAGTAGGCTGCGGAAATGAGTGTAGAGACCCCAGAGTCCTCGACTCCGAGGTCGTCGAGGAACATTTGCTTATCCTCATCATCAAGGTCGATGAGTTCTTCCTCGATTCGAGCTGAGATTACGATGGAATCGGCTCCGTGAGCTTCTGCTGCGTATTGCTTCACCTTTGAGACGAGAGGGTGCGCATCTGGGTTCTTCGTTGCCTCTCCGAGTTCGTCTTCGCTTACATTACAGGCGAAGATTGTCTTCTTAGCGGTAAGGAGGAAGAAGTCTCTGAGGATCGCCTGCTCGTCATCATTGAGCTCTAGAGTGGTTGCAGGCTTCCCTTCATCGAGGTGAGGGAGGAGCTTGTCGATGAGGTCGAGTTCGGCCTTTGCTTCCTTGTCGCCTGCACGGAGTTTCTTAGAACGTGTTTCCTTACGCTTCTCGAGGGCTGCGATGTCAGCGAGGAGGAGCTCAGAGTTAATGACCTCGATATCGCGTACTGGATCGACGTTGCCCATCTCGTGGATGATGTCGTCGTTTTCGAAGCATCGTACTACTTGTACGATAGCGTCTACCTCACGAATGTTAGCGAGGAACTTATTACCGAGACCTGCACCCTGAGAGGCTCCTTCTACGAGACCAGCGATGTCAACGAACTCGAAGGCTGCTGGAATGGTTTTCTGAGAGCTGTTGAGTTTAGCGAGTCCGTCTAGGCGCTCGTCTGGTACGGATACGACCCCCATGTTTGGGTCGATCGTACAGAACGGGAAGTTAGCAGCCTCAGCCTTACGAGTTTTGGTGAGGGCGTTGAAGAGAGTTGATTTTCCGACGTTTGGTAGTCCTACGATTCCAGCTTTGAGCATGAGGTGATTGCTACCCCAAAAGCTGGCAATGGCAAGCAAGGAAATGCTCTAATTTACAGTAGAGGTGATCACACCATTGTGCAGCGTAGTGGTGAGTTGGTCTCCACTCGTTAGGCACTGGGCATCATTGACGATCGCTCCGTCTTGGTCTGTGGTGATAGAGAATCCACGCGCGAGGGTGGACTCTGGTCCTAAGGTGCGGAGCATATCCTTGAGTCTACGCGTGCGTTGGGTGAGCTCGGTGAGACGATGTTGGGTGGCGGATTCTAGTTGCTCCGAGAGGCTCGCGATACGCTCTTGGTGGCGTTCGATCACCATCTGGGGAGAGTTATAGGCGAGGGCGAGGCGGAGCTGCTTGAGGTCGGTTGCCTTGGTGACGAGTGCGCGGAGATAGGATTGGCGGAGATTCTCAGAGAGGTCCTCTAGCTGCTGGATGCGCTCTTGCTGGAGCGCCTTAGGGGAGCGTCTCTCGAGAGCGTCACGGAGAAAGTGTAGTCGTTCAGTGATACGGTTAATGCGTCCTGTGGTGGCGTTACCAAGACGGGAACTCAGATGAGTGAGTGTATTTCGGAGAGCTTCTCCATCTGGAACTGCGATCTCGGCAGCGGCACTAGGAGTAGGGGCACGCTCATCAGCGACGAAGTCGGCAATGGTAAAGTCGATCTCATGTCCGACGGCAGAGATAATCGGGATCTGAGATTGATAGATCGCACGAGCCACGACTTCCTCGTTGAAGTTCCACAGATCCTCGATCGAGCCACCTCCGCGGCCGACAATGAGAAGGTCTACTGGGGGAATACCTAAGCTGTCAGGGGTATTAAAGGCGTTGATAGCCTTGGCGATGCCTCGTTCTGCTCCCTTGCCTTGTACTTGTACTCCGTAGAGATAGAGTTGAACCCATGGAGCTCTCCTCTGAAAGACATTCAGCATATCCTGGAGGGCTGCGCCAGAGGCTGAGGTAACGAGGCCTATACGTTCAGGAAAGGAGGGCAGCTTTTGCTTATGTTCAGGGGAGAAGAGTCCTTCTGCATTGAGTCTCTGCTTGAGCTCCTCGAAGCGGGCTTGGAGGTCACCTTCGCCGCTGACTTGTACCTTAGATACGATCATCTGGGCGCGTCCCATCGCCTCATAGACCGTGATCTCGCCATAGAGCGCGGTGGACAGGCCGTCGATGATGCCGCCCTC
>WTJZ01000308.1:0-3707 GCA_011524615.1 Akkermansiaceae bacterium
ACTGAGAACTGAGAACTGAGAACTGAGAACTGAGAACTGAGAACTGAGAACTGAGTTTCAACTTAGAAGAACCAAAACGATTTCTTCTTTTTCACCTTATAGTCTCCGTCACCCACGCTGATGACTTCTACTTTGACGTTAGTGAGACCATCATCGATAAACCCGAGCTTACGTGCGGCTCGTGGCGTGAGATCGATGATTCTCCCCTCGATATAGGGGCCTCGATCATTGACTCTCATCTTGAGGCTCTTGCCGTTAGAGAGGTTCGTGACCTTGACCTTACACGGCAGTGGTAATGTCTTATGCGCTGCAGAGATATCCCATGGCGCTACCTTCTCCCCGATAGCGGTGTCTCCTCGTACCATACCTAAGAACTTACTCTCATCATACCAAGAGGCGATTCCGACCTCTTCATAGTTTAATGCCTGCTGTACGGACATTGGGTAATACTTCTGCCCTCGTACAATGTACGGAGCCTTCTTATACCCTACGTAATCGTCATGCCCTATTACTCCGACTCCACAACCTGAGAGTAATACAGCCACACTCATTCCGCCTATTACAGAAAGGACCTTTCGTTTCATAGTCAAAATACATAACAATTATTTGCACATATGAAAAGGACTTTCCCTACGCATTCCCTGTGCACAAAAAAGAGAGCCAGCATCTACGCCGCTCTCTTTTCACTCTGTTCTAGTCTAGGACGGAATGTCTATTTGCTCACGAGTAAGCTCTTCCCTGTCATTTCGGCAGGTTGAGCCACCCCGAGCATATCGAGTAGAGTAGGAGCAACATCACCTAGGATGCCATCCGTTAAGCTCTTCTCAGCAGCATCAGCGGCGACATAGATCGTACTGACCAAGTTCGTCGTATGTGCGGTATGCGGTGAACCATCAGGCTTAATCATTAATTCACAGTTACCATGGTCTGCCGTGATGAGAACCTTCCCACCTAGTGACTGTACCTTCTCTACGACGAGGCCGACCGAATGGTCGATTGTCTCAACAGACTTCACTGCAGCCTCCACACTACCCGTATGGCCGACCATATCTGGATTAGCGAAGTTGATAATAACCATATCATAGTCAGGGATCTTGTCTAAGAGGTCAGACGTCAACTCCGTCGCACTCATCTCAGGCTGGAGATCGTATGTTGCTACCTTTGGAGAATTCACCATATGGCGGACTTCCCCCTCATTTGGCACCTCATCGCCACCATTGAAGAAGTAGGTCACGTGTGGGTATTTCTCCGTCTCCGCTGCTCTGAGCTGAGACAATCCCGCATCTGCAACAGCCTTACCTAGGGTGTTAGGTATAATCTCTGGTGGGAAGAGGACACCACACTCGTACGTCTCATCATACTGAGTCATCGTGAAGAACTCTACAGATGGAGATGGAGCGGTCTCAAAGCCGACTTCATTCTGGAGAAAGGCGTCAGAAATCTGGCGCGCGCGGTCTGCTCGGAAGTTATAGAAGAAGACGACATCACCATCATTGATGCGCTGCTCCCCAGCGTGAGAGAAGATCAACGGCTTGATAAACTCATCTGTCTCGCCACCCTCATACTTAGCGGCCACGGCAGCTGCTGGAGCTAGAGAACTCTCTTCCCCCTGACCACTGACGATCGCATCCCAGGCGAGCTGATTACGCTCCCATCTCTTATCACGATCCATCGCGTAATAACGCCCTACTACCGTCGCTATCGCACCAGCCCCCACTCCACATGCGTCTAGGTCTTGTTGGAGTGTCTCGAGATACCCCTTACCTCCTGTAGGAGAGGTGTCACGTCCGTCGGTGACTGCATGGATCATAATATCAGCCACGCCAGCCTCTTTCGCGATCTTGCAGATCGCTACCAAGTGATCCTGGTGACTATGGACCCCACCGTCAGAGACTAAGCCTAATAAGTGAAGACGCTTTCCTTGAGCCTTCTCTATCGCTTCTACCAGCGCCGGGTTGTCCTTCAGGATACCATCTTCGATTGCCTTGTTGATTTTGGTAAGTCCCTGATACACGACTCGTCCCGCGCCTAAATTCAGGTGACCTACTTCCGAGTTCCCCATTTGACCATCAGGAAGCCCAACATCCATCCCAGAGGCCGAAAGCCGACCACTAGGGTAGTTCGCGTAGAGTTCATCATGGACTGGCGTCTTTGCAAGGATCACCGCGTTTCCATCCTGCTCAGCAGTGGCAGCACCTCCTGGGTTTTCCCCCCAGCCATCACGAATAATTAATACGACAGGTTGTTTGCTCATTGCATGCCTTTTAACCAAATTTCGCCATCTGAAAAGCTCCGATAACGAAAATTCTCCCTCAAGCGCATATTCGTAACTCCTACGCCGTTCTCCTCTCCCGTCTGACGCGTCCTAGCGCAGTAATGGCATCACCCATTCGGCCACCGCATAGACGAGTACTGCTGCCCACACCAAGATCTTCCACGGAAAAGGGCGATGCGCTGTTGTTTTGTCCTCATAAGCCTGTTCATAACCACCATGCTCAATACGACCGATCACCGCTCCTACATCGACACGCCCCCCTTCCGGAACAAGACATGTGAATCGACCTGTAAAGGTTGCCTCGAGTTCCTGGGCCATCTTTTTAGTCTCGACAGTAGCAAGTGGCTCTCCCTGTCTGACTACGGCTCCATCGTTCACATGCCAGCGAGCGACGATGACCTGCTGAATCCCCTCCCCCGCCTGCGGAACAATAATCTGATCTACCGCCAGTCCATCACCGGTATCTGTAACCTGCTTTACCGTGAGCTCGTAGTCGATCCGACCAATAATCTCCCCCTCCGTCACTGTTACCCCATCTGCGACTAACCGAGTACACACCCCAGTGAACTCAGCCTCTATCTCTAGCGAGGTCTTTTGAGACTCCACTCGAGCAACAACCTCACCCTGTCTCACGGTTGCACCCTCTTCTACACACCACTTGAGAAGAGGCGTGATCCTGATTTCATCCCCATATGAGGGAACTGCTATCTGATATTGCATGGAAGCTTATGTATATTAATTGCACACAAAGTAGTCCGTCCTATCAAGATCTTATATACACCCTATCATCATATAAACCTTGGTACGCGTCTCATCTGTGATGAGGTAGTAAAACCACGCCCCACCATCTCGCCCACCTTGGTACTGCTGTGTACCCTGCCAGGTCGAATAGTCAGGAGCGCCGTCCAGTGTGGGGATGGCACCGTCAATAACACCATTTCGCTTGGAAGACATATCAACCTCCAACTGCATCTCTGAGATAAGACGATCAACCTCCTCTGGAGTGGTCTCAAAATAGTAGATATCAGTGTAGTCAGTAATCCCCCCACCCGAAAAGCTATAATGAAGATCCTGAACATTATGAGGTAGCTCTGTATGTGCAAACTTATTGAAGCGCTGAGACGGTGTCTGCGGTTCGACTATGAGTCCTCCTATGGTGTAGATCAGCATCAAAACAGCTGGTGCGAGCGCCCACTGAGTCCTAAAGCGCTGCCACTTAAACCTATCGTGTAGTGCCAAAATGACTACGCTCCATGGGAGAATAACCAAGCCCCAAGCAAAACTAAAGAATATCAGATAAAACAATCCGCTGGTGAGCCCTAGAAAGAAGTTGCTCCATCCAGCAGCGAAATCCACGAGGAAACCAAGATTAAATAGGATGAAGGAGATCAGTAGTACTATGCCGAAGTTAAGAGGCTTCTTCTCCTGTACA
>WTJZ01000308.1:3807-18301 GCA_011524615.1 Akkermansiaceae bacterium
CTCTCTCAACAGGGGACTTAAGAACAAGAAAACCTCTCCAAGCATAGCTCAGAGAGGTTGTTCATGAGATGTCTATTCTCTGCGCTTAGTGAGCAGCATACTCCTGATGAAGAGCAGATGTCTTCTCGCGTAACTCCGCGAGTACCTCTTGGTAGTCAGCATGATTGACGAGGTTCTCTTGCTCCAGCGGATCGTTCTCTAGATCATAGAGTTCCTCGATCACAGGGCGATGCTCAAAGTAGATAAAGTACTTATACTTCTTAGTACGGATCCCTCTTGAGCGATAGGAGCGGTTCCCCGCGATCATATCGGCATTAGCCTGGGCTTGATCTCTCTTATGAATGATGGCCTCGAAGTTCTCTTCGATGAACAAGTTCTCCATGAAGACTGCATCACGCCACTCTCCTTCTTTGACCGTTTGGTTAAGCAGCGGAGAAATATCACGTCCTTGCATACTCTCTGGAGCCTCTAAGCCTGCAAGACCGAGAATCGTCGGAGCGTAATCTGCCGATGATACTAATTCATTCACCCGGAATCCACGCTTTTCGGGTGCCACCCGACCGTCCCAGATGATGAGCGGTGCCTTGGTCGCCTCTTCATAGAGGAGACACTTATCAAACATACCGTGTGAACCGTGGAAGCGGCCATTATCACTAGTGTAGATAATCACGGTGTTATCGAGTACGCCCATTTCCTCGAGCTTCTCAATGAGACGTCCTACTTGATTATCTACAGTCAGGCCCTGAGTCGCGAAACGACGCGCAAGCTTTTGGTAAAGTTCTGGCGTGGAGCACATATGTTTATGCAGCCGGACTCCTCGTGCATTATTCTTGACGACGTCGGGGAAGTTCTCATTCACAGGTGTCCAGTTACCTGGTACGGACATCTCTTGGTTCGCAAAGACCGCTTCATCTGGACCATACATGTCGTCATCTCTGTCATTCTTCACGGCATCAAAGCTCACCGAGAGGACAAACGGCTGCCCCTTAGGCTGCGTGTCGAGGAAGTGAATCATCGCATCCCCCTTACGCAGCGTGCGCTCCTTAGGGTCTCGATCGGCGCGATAGATGTGATCCATCACCGGATCATTCTTAGGCTTATCATAATGATTACGCTGGGCAAAGAAGTCAAAGTGCTCTCGTCCTCCACCTACTACCGGAACACCATACTTTCCGATAAATCCACTACGATAGCCTGCCTTCTTAAGAATCGCATGATAACTATCTTGGAAGTCTTCTCGAGACACGCTCTTATTATACGGGTACGTAAAGCCCGCTTCATGGCTCGCGAAGTAACGCCCCGTCATCACGGTAACGCGACTCGGAGTACAGATCGCCACAGCATAGTGTGCATTATCGAAGGTCACGCCCTCGGCAGACAGCTTGTCTATATTCGTAGTTTTGAATTCTGGTCGGCCGTAGCACCCAAAGGTGTCCCACCGCTGGTCATCGGTCATGACGTAGACAATATTGGGAGGTCTCTCGACCTCAGCGCTTGCGAATCCCGCAGTTAACGCACAGGCTCCTAGTAGTAGTTTTGTAATCATTACGCATAGTAATACGATGACTAGAAACATGATATTTCACCTCATCAATATTATCACCAAATAAAATCCCCCCTCAACCATTCATATATAATAAACACCTCAACACGACAAAAACTCTCCCAGTATAACCGAGAGAGTTTTTGTTATATCGTTGCCTAGACTTATTTAGGAGAATACTCCTGGTGAAGCGCCGTGGTCTTCTCGCGTAGCTCAACGAGGACCTTTTGGTAGTCTTCATGATTGACCAGGTTCTCCTCCTCTAGAGGGTCATTCTCTAGGTCATAGAGTTCTTCGATCACAGGGCGATGCTCGAAGTAGATGAAGTACTTATACTTCTTCGTACGAATGCCTCGTGAACGATAAGAACGGTTCCCCGCGATCATATCTGCATTTGCTTTCGCTAGGTCTTGCTTCTTAATGAGAGCAGTGAAGTTCTCTTGGATGAATAAGTTCTCCATGAAGACGGCATCACGCCACTCCCCTTCTTTGACCGTCTGGTTCAACAGTGGAGAAATGTCACGACCCTGCATACTCGCTGGAGCATCAAAGCCTGCTAGACCCAGAATCGTCGGTGCGTAGTCTGCCGATGATACCAATTCATTCACACGGAATCCACGTTTCTCAGGAGCCACTCGACCGTCCCAGATGATGAGCGGTGCCTTGGTCGCCTCCTCATAGAGGAGACACTTATCGAACATGCCGTGTGAGCCGTGGAAGCGTCCATTATCACTCGTATAGATGATCACGGTGTTATCCAGCACTCCCATCTCCTCGAGCTTCTCCATGAGACGCCCTACTTGATTATCGACGGTGAGCCCCTGAGTTGCGAAGCGACGAGCGAGCTTTTGGTACAGCTCAGGAGTAGAACACATCTTTTCATGGAGCCATACGCCGCGCGCGTTTTTCTTCACTACATCGGGAAACTTGTCATTCACTGGCACCCAGTTCCCTGGCACTGACATCTGCTGATTAGCAAAGACCGCTTCATCAGGGCCGTACATATCTTCATCCTTGTCATTCTTCACCGCATCAAAGCTCACCGAGAGGACAAACGGCTGTCCCTCTGGCTGCGTATCGAGGAAGTGGATCATCGCATCCCCCTTACGTAGCGTGCGCTCCTTAGGGTCTCGGTCAGAGCGGTAGATATGATCCATCACTGGGTCATTCTTAGGCGTCTCATAACGATCTCTGAGCGCAAAGAAGTCGAAGTGCTCACGTCCCCCGCCAGTAACAGGAACATCATACTTACCAATGAATCCGCTACGATACCCCGCCTTCTTAAGAATCGCGTGGTAACTGTCTTGGAAGTCTTCTCGAGACACCCTCTTATTATAAGGGTAAGTAAAGCCCGCTTCGTGACTCGCAAAGTAACGCCCCGTCATCACGGTCACACGGCTAGGAGTACAGATCGCCACGGCATAGTGTGCATTGTCAAAGGTCACCCCCTCTGCGGAGAGTTTATCCACATTGGTAGTCTTAAACTCGGGACGACCATAGCACCCAAAGGTATCCCACCTCTGGTCGTCGGTCATGAGATAGACAATGTTTGGTCGCTTCTCCTCCTTTGCGTTTACTAGACCAGAAGCCAGCACACACATACTTAATATCAGTTTATTCATAGTGAATTTCATTCTATACATAATTATATTTAGAAGTATGCAGGATTTTCTCATTTTCGGACAAATTAAGATCCAGCCACTCGCAACAGTGCACCATATTCTTCTGCACTCCCCTTTTAGTTTGCAGGCAACACCGCAGAATTATACTGCGCACCCCGAAAAAATAGATTTTTTTTCCCGTGGCTCCCCCCATCATCACTGATTATGGGACGCACAACCCAACTACCTACACCACACAGCAAGTAGGCAATGTTGGTGAATGCTATCCCTCCTATTCCTGCTCGAGGACTACTCGCCAGAAGAAGGTATTCTCTGAGAGGTCAATATCATCAACGCTCACGGTCACGGACTCCATCCCTAGCAGGTCTGGCTCTGCGACAGTCACCCCCGTACCTGAGGAGGTAATGTCGACCGTCGTCCAATTGGTCATGTCTTCACTATATTGGAGCACCTGTCTGGTATCCAGAGGAGAGTTCGCATTTCGATTGAGGCGAAACCTCCTCGACCCTCTATCGAGATGACAATTATTCACGATCGCTCTCCTGTTATAGACGGTAGGGTCCGTATTGAAGAGGTATTCGATCGCATTAGAATATCCGTCTGAGTCTGCATCCGCATCGAAGGCACGATCTCTCACCGACGTATAGTCAGAGATATAAGCCGCATACTCTGCACTAAACACCCTGAGATAGAGAGCGGAAACTGCAGACTCGATATTCCCCTCATAGTCATAGGTAGAGATCTCGATGTTCCCCGCCCCGTCAGTCGCTAGATTAGTAAAGATGACATACGATCCTGTGGGGTCATCTACCTCCGTGCCCAGAGATTCGCCATTGACGATCCATCCCGTGTCATATTGCGTATTACGGATACTATTACCATAGAACTCACATCCGATCACTAAGTCATACGTCTTGCTATCATCAAGCCCGCTAAAGGTGAACTCAAACTGCCCAGTGCCCTGCTCTCTCCAGCGATCTACCTGTACATCATTAGGGATCAAGGTGTAGCCCGCATTATAGAAGGCATTACCCGTACTCGTCGTCTCTGGTACATTAGTAACAAAGGACACCCCAGGAACGAGATTTCCATTGAGGTCTGTCGTCACCCCTGCCGCGAGTTGATCACCTGGTGCAGTCAGCGTATTCCACCCAGGGACCAGACCATTACTCTTGATCCCAAAGTCAATCCCGATGACCGTTCCTGGGGTCAGCGTCGCCGCTGTACTCTCCACCGTCACCGTCGCGACATTACTTTGCTGTACTCCATCCGTGACGATATACTCGATCGTGTCAGTCCCCACTCCATATGGAGTATAGAGGATATCTGGTAACTCCCCACTCAGCGTACCCAGCGTTGGGTACTTGGTAATCTCATAGGTCAGGCTATCACCATCTGCATCATAACCACTCAGACTAAGTAAGACACCCTCTCCTACCTCTGTACTAGATGCGAGGTCGTCCGCCGTGGGGGCATTCTCAGACGGCACAGAGACCTCTAAGATCAAGGTATCCACCCCTCCTAATGTATCCTCCGCCTGAACGATGACCTCTGTATATCCAGTATCGGCCGTTGACGGTGTCCCCGAGAGATTCCCCGCACTATCCATCGTAAGCCACGCCGGTCCTGATATGATGCTGTAGGATATACTGTTCCCATCATCATCAGTAGCCAGTGCCCCCAGCTCACTCAGACTCGTACTATAGACGCTCTGCGCATTGACCGTCTGCTCCACATACGCAGTACGGAAGTATGGGGCAGAGTTAGAGATCACACTGAAGTAACCATTCAGGTAACGAACTCTCCCAACTGCTGCGGAGGTAATGATCAACTCCTCCTGATCTGGATAAGTGATCTCACCATTAGCGGTTGGCAGAATCGAGAGGAGACCAGATCCCTCGCCAAAAATGTACCCCGAGGCTGGCACGCCCCAATGACCAGTAAATGCGGTAAACTCAATAGAAGAAGACGGGGCTAATGTCGACTGCACGTTCTCAACGGTGATCCGAACCGAATCTCCCGCCCCAATTAACCCTGTTGGTCCTGTCCCGATGTCTAGATACCCACCAGTCACGTCCTGATCTGGAGTCCCCAGAGTGACAGATGAGTTCTCTCCATCCATGGTAAACGTACTATCAGCAAAGGCCTCCACACGAATATCCCATGAGAGAGAGTCATCATTCTCGCCGATCGTATCTAGTGATTGATTCGTCACAGAGAGCGAGATGATTAGGTCATCCCCTGAATCATCGTGTGTGATCGTCACCTCTGGTAATGCGACATCCACCCCATTCACCTGCCCCACATCCGTCGGTGAGACATCCGTAAAGAAGATCGACTTTGATGCCACTGCACCATTCGCTGCGATGTAGATCTCCACCTCGGCCTTATCCACCTCGCCGCGACCATCATAGGCGAGGACCTTGAGGCGATTCATCCCGATATCTCCTGTAGAGCTAGGAGTACCTGTGAGAGTACCATCAGACGCGAGCGACACCCAGCTCGGGCCATCGAGGAGTTCGTAGCGCACTGTATCACCATCGACATCGGTCGCATACCCTGCGATGGACGCCGAGTACGCCGTATTGTAGGCTCCATCAGAGAGGAGGTAGCTCCGAGCGCCAAACTGTGGCGGCGTACTCGACTGATCCTTGATCGCGATGATCGTCTGGAGTAGCGCCTTAGCATCTGGCCTGAGAGTCGAATAGACCTCACCTGTCGTAGCATTCACATCCCCATTTAAGGTATCCCCGACGTCTAAGTTCCACGTCCATGCACCGCCAGCATTCAAGGTCC
This sequence comes from Akkermansiaceae bacterium, assembly GCA_011524615.1. Classification (GTDB taxonomy): domain Bacteria; phylum Verrucomicrobiota; class Verrucomicrobiia; order Verrucomicrobiales; family Akkermansiaceae; genus WTJZ01. The sequence goes on from WTJZ01000308.1 coordinate 9,769, forward strand.
GCTCCATCCAATCAGCACCCTTCGCAGTCAGTTGATCTCCTACCTGACCATTATCATCAATATCCTTTGAGTTAGAATACGTGCCTCCTTCCTCGTTTAACCAAACCAGCCCGTCACTATTCCAGCGCCACTGCAACATCATGAAGACATGCCCCAGTGCAGTACTACTGACACCGTCAGAAATGTATCCATCATCCGAGTTTTCGATTGGGTGAATCAGTTTATAGTAGTTGATGTCGTTACTTGCGCGAGCCTGTGCCACAGGGGTCGGGTGCCCATCTGCGTAATCACTCAGATCCGAGTCCGCATTATACGTCGCGACGACATCAGGATTATACATCGTGATCACCTCCTCTAGCGCTTCCGCATCCATCGTCCCATTATCGAACCAATAGCCGTCAATCAGCGTACCATAGCGCTCTGCATACTCTGCGACGATATACTCCGCATACGCCTTAGTATAGTCATCATAACTCGGAGTATCAGATAACCCGTAGGCATTCTTCACAAAGGTCTCCCAGTTCGTATACGACACAGAGGTGTAGACTCCTGTATCTGCATCCAGAACAGAGTCATACACATTATTCCCAAGCCCATGCTTCAGCATTGTCGGTCCCTGAGTCGCCATATAGGCGATCACCTTGATTCCGTTAGCTTGGAATAACGTCGCCAACTCTCCGAAGAGATCTCTCCCCCCATCAGGAGTGGGTAGCCCCGCTGGATTATCAATGTAATCAGGATCGGCTAAGCCTGTATCAGGATTAAGCCCAGAATTAATCGCATCCAATACAGAGTGCGGTGCCAGATAGTTATCCCCATACGCTGGATCTGAGAGGTTAAAGAGAACGTAACTCACCCCCGGCACCTCGAGAACATCTTGTACCATCGTCTCCGCATCGTACCCTGTCAACAATGCCTGATTATCAGCATCAATCCGCCATCCAATCCCATACTTACCCTCCATCCAGTTCGCTCGCGTCTCTCCTAACAGACACACACTTAGACACATGAGTAAAAATTCCTTTTTCATTGTTTATTAATCATTCACTTAGTTGCTCTCTCTATATATTTGCGGCTGGCACCATTTTCTTTATAAAAATCAGATATTAAAAACGTATAGCCCACAGTGCATCTATCGTATTTCTCCCCTATTTGATTTCAATAATCAAAATGTGCACTATAGAGATCAAAAAACTAAAAACCACAATCCAATCACCAATAGTATTCCTGTAAGAAGAAAAGACAACCCACTTATATAGAGATCAACAATACCCCTCAACTAATGCTCACCAGTAGAGCGTCTAAGCGCACTTATTCAAAAAGTACGTCCATGCAAAAAAGCTCCAGCCTGCACAACATATCATGGTAAACGTGGCAGCTGGGCAACCTCTACGATTGCCACATCCTCTGTAGAATAAAGAAGAATTACTAGCCACGGATAAGAGCATCAGTGACTAGATCAATCGACTGTACGATCAGAATTGGCTTTAGAAGGCGAATATGCCTTGCCCTTGCCATGTCAGAGAATCGAATACCTCTTCATTACTCCCAGCATTGGTGAGAGCTCGGTATTCTGCACCAGCCATGAGACGTAGGCGCTGTTCGAACAGATACCAATTCAATCCTACATAGGCGGAGTTAAATCGATTACCAGAGAGCGTGCCATCGAGTTCTATGCTACGAGCAGAAGTCGTATGAGAGAGAGCACCTGGTAGCCCCCAACCTACATTTATACCATTATCTTCGCTCGCTCCAGCATGCTCCAACTGTCCCACCAGCTGTAACTTATCACTCATTAACCAGTAACCCGCGGTAAGATTGAGCCCCCATGAGGTGCTCGCTCCATTACCTAGAATGAAGTCTGTATTAACTGTGACTCGATCCGACTGCGAGAGGAAGCTGAACGCCATCACATGATCAACAGCATTGATCACACTAGAGCCGGCACCAGAATTATTATTATAGTAATCCACTCGGACCTCTTGGAACTCCCTCTGAGCAGGTTTACTCGGTACATTTACGAGACCAAAGTTATACCCTATCCCGATATGCATCACGCCATTGTTAGCACTCCAACTAGGAATGTTCCGATCCGTGCTGTCGGCATAATAACCAAGGCTCCAGTTCCAGAAGTCGTTATACTCACTGTACTCTAATCCTAGCGCATTCGCAGGAGCATTCTGCTGAACGATCACAGGGAGATTAGGTGTCATACGTAAGGTCGGGTCGACACTGTACTGAGAACCAAAACGCGGTTTAAACTTACCTACTCTTAATCTCGCAACCTCGATCCCGTTCACTGATGCATCAGGCAGTACATCTGTGTCACCTGAGATCATATCGATCGGCTTGGTAGCCAGTTGAGCAACCTTATAGATACCTAGTAAGATTTGCTGAAAGGTACTATGAACAGGCTGAACTGCGTTCGTCACATCCATAGATAGTGAGAGACTCTCTACGCCGCCATATTCTAAGTTGTTAAATGCCAAGCGGGTCTCCGCTTGAGCACCATACTTTAGCTCCGCTACTGCGCCTAGGTGGGTATAGACATTGCTACTACTAAACTGAGACTCTTGCCCGGATGTATCAGACTTGATCGACCCACTGTGTGCACTCACTACACTAGCGCCCTGGACCGCGACACTCTTAATGTACTTATTATCCGCGTCAGTATAGACCGTCTTGGTTGCCTCAGGACGCTCAACAAACGGAGACTCCGTATATTCGCGTCTCTGCTTTGCATTCAGAGGAGTACTATCTGGCTTCTCCTCAAAGAACTTAGAGTAGAGGTCAGAACCATCGCTCTTCCCCTCAATGAGATCCAAAACGGGATTCGCCAGTACACTCACACTACCAACCGATAGTATGGATGCTATGAGTACAGGTGCCTTCATTAGGATTGTGATTTGTTGAGTTCCTCAGCCTTCTTCTGGCGATCAGCAAAGCGCTCTACACGACGGACATACTGCTTAAGACTGTCATTCGATTGATCTGCTTCTACTGCTTTTGTCAGATAAGGTACTGCATCAATATACTTCTCACGAGCAACCTCTACACGGCCAAGCCCGAGGTATGCCTTTGAGGTGTACGCCTCATCACTTTTAGCAAGCTTGTAGTACATGCTCGCGTTCTTGAGTTTATTACTCTTCTCTTCTAGTGATTCAGCTTCCTTTGACGTGGTGAGGTAGAAGTCCGCTAGCTGAACCTGAACCTTGCTGTTGCCCTGTTGCAAGCCGTAAGCATTCAGTAGGATTTCTTCGACCTTCTTAGAGTCACTCTCAGCAAGAGCGACACCCTTTTCAACCAAGAGCTTCTCCACCTGTTGGTCTACGCTCATCTTGAGTTTCTCCACCTTAGCGAGGTATGCCTTAGCCTGTTCTACAGCCTCGAACTCTACAAGAATGTTTGCCGTCTTGATCGCATCATCCACATCTGGCGTCTTTTGCGCCTCGAGAGAAGCGACATAGGCGTTCAGAGCAAGTTCTGGCTGCTCCTGATCCATATAGATATTACCAAGCAGAGTAAGTGTCTTAGCATCTGCGATTCCCTTGAATCGGAGAACCTCGAAGTTATAAGCAGCACGCTTTGTATCTTCTTTTCCTAAGAAGCAGTTCGCCTGTTGGAGCCAGAGTTGTGGGTTATCTGGGTTCTCATTGATGAGCTCTGTGAGTAATGCCGCAGATTCATCCCACTTCTCTTGCATGAGTAAGGCCTGTGCTAATCCTAGTTTCCAGTCACGCTCATCAGAGTTGAGTAGGTACGCTTGACGATACGCTCCTTCAGCAGCGAGAGCCTTCTCGTTAGAGAGATAACAATAACCAAGGAGACCAAAACTACTATGACTGGAGTCACCGAGCTGAATCGCTTCCTTAAGATACGGTAATGCTTGGTTGTACTTGTCATCCATCGCATAGAGCATCGCAAGGTTCTTGAAGGCTCTTCTAAACTTAGGGAATCTCTTGATCGCAAGCTTGTAAGCACGCTCCGCATCCTGCGGACGATCATTCTGGAAGTATAAGTTACCCAGAACGAAGATGAGTGCAGGACTTACTTCTGATGGCTCAGATCCGTCTACCGGATTTTTCTTAAGGTTAATGAAGTCGATCAACTTAGACTCTGCTGAACTGAACTTACCTTCCGCGAACTGCTCAGCCACCTCGGCCAAGATCTCATTCTCCTGACGTGTCACACGTGGCTCGACTGGCGAGAGGATACCGTAACTCCCCGTGAACTGCTTAATGAAGTCTTCACTACGGAAGTGCGCCGCTGAGACTGGAATCGGGCGAGCTCCAGCCACTGTGATGATCATTGCAAGACTTAGTAATACTGATTTCATAATCGTTACGCGTTATTGAGTTTAAAGCTAATTGGTTGCACGATACGTGCTTTTACAGGTTTGTTGGCCTTACGGCCTGGTTTAAATTTCCATTTCTTGAGGGCCTTCTGTGCCGCATCATCGAATTCTTTATGTCCAGAACTCTCTTTGATAGAGGTCTCTAGTACGACTCCCGTATCCGAGATCGTTGCATTGACCAAGACTTGACCTTGGACCTTCTTCTTCTTGAGCTTATCAGGGTATCGTGGAGCGAAGCGTGTCTTAGGGCGTGGAGGTGTATCCAGATCGTCTCCCATAGAGATTCCATCTCCTTTGATTTGGAACTCAGGGGCAATCTCGATCACCATACCGCCAGTTCCAGCACCGCCGAGATCGAAGTCTAGTGACATCTCTAGATCAGCACTTGGTTCTTCCATCTCTGGAGCCTCTTCAGGCTCCTCTTCAGGAACATCCTCGACCTGCTCGACGAATTCTGGTGGAGGTGGAGTCAAGATCTCCACTGCCTCAGATTGCTCCACCTGCGGTCTGACACTTGCCTCGATTCTTTTCAACAGAGGGATGAAGTAGAAGACAAAACAGGCAGAGAAGATACCACCAATAATCGCGATACCGATCCGCGAATAGCGCTTCCCTTTTGGGGGGCTGTATACGTGACGGTGTTTCATTGTTCTTTAGTCTGTTGAGGTCGAGATCTTGGTCGCACCCGCAGCCTTACACTGATCATAGACCTGTGTCACGACTCCGTGGCTCGCCTTAGAATCACCCTGTAGGATGATCGGCATCTCCTCGTCTTCTTCTAACTTTTCCCGTACGAGAGCTTGGATGCCACCGATGCGGTACTCCTTGCCTCCGTACATAATCTTGTTATCCGAGGTAATGGCGATGAGGATACTGTTACTCTCGAGGGGGCTAGCAGTACTCGCTTCTGGACGCGTTACCTCTACCCCAGTCTCTTCTACGAACACAGTCGTTACGATGAAGAAAATGAGGAGAATGAAGATACAGTCAATCATTGGTGAGAGGTCTGGCTTCACCTCTTCTTCTTCACCTCCGAATCTATTATTTCTACCGATCATATGATATTAAAGTTTGCTGAATTTAGATTTAACGATGGCACTCTGTAGTCCCATGATTGTGTTTGCGATAGCGTCACGCTTCGTCTTGATGTAGAGTGCTAAGAACATTCCAGGGAGCGATACTACTAGTCCTGTGAGCGTCGTGAAGAGAGCTTCTTTCATCCCCTCTGCAATCTTTTGCGCCCCTTGCTCGCCGTTCCCGCCTGCGAGACCGTCGAACATGCTGAGCATCCCGCCAACCGTACCAAGCAGGCCTGTCATCGGAGCAATGGCAATGAGAGCTCCAATTAAGATCAATCGTCGATCAAGCTTACTTACTACCGTCTCGTAGACTTCTGCGATTCTGCGTTGCACTACCGAAATCGTCACCTTGGGACCATGGAGCGCATACTGAATCACCTCTCCGATTCGGCCATCCGCCTCATCAGGATTAACAATCCAGTCTTCCCACTGATGCTTCTGCTTTACATTCAAGTTCCCTCGATTCACGAACATGTATGTTGCGATACACGTACCGTAGAGAATCGCGGCAATGATACCAAGCGCAGCCATCACAGGGCCACCATCGACAAAGATGTCGATCGCTTCCTGTAAGATTGTGACTTCTTCTGTGGGTTGATCCATGGCTTCAACGTTAGTTTATGCGTTAGGTACGAGATCTTCGATTTCGACTTCTTCCTTAGCAGCCTTCTTAAGTTCAGAGGTACCGTTAATGATCGACATCGCAACGCCTTCGGCCTCACCAGATTTCCCCTTAGCCATTCCCTTGAGGAATCCGTGGAGAAGAAGGATAGGAATCGCAACAGCTAGTCCCATGAAGGTTGTAATAAGAGCCTCCGAGATACCTCCCGAGATAAACTTAATGTTCGATGAACCGCCCTCAGACATGAGTGCGAAGGTCTTCATAATACCAAGAACTGTACCGAGAAGCCCTAACATCGGAGCTGACGCTGCCACTAATGAGAGGAATGGGAGACCTCGCTCAAGACGTGGAGGAATCGCACTGAACTTCTCATAGAGAGCATCCTCAAGGATACGACGCTTAGAGTAGAAGTACTTGTTACCAGAAATAACCATCTCAGCCGTCAGACCTTTCATTCCATTGATGATTGTCTGAGCAGCCTGCTCGTTGTGGTCGAGCTTAGCGTCGAGGAATTCATTAATCTCACGACGTGATGGAATCGCAAAGAGATTGATCTCTACCGCCTTGAGAATCGCGATCAAAATAGCAACCACTCCGAGGCCTACGATTACGAGTCCAACCACTCCACCACCATCGAGGTATTCCTTAAACCCTTTTTTCGCTTTCTTTAGGTTGTACGCCTTACCGAGGGAGCCATCAATGACAACAGTAGATTTGCCTGACTTGATCAGAGCATCTACCCCCTGCTTACCACCTTCTTGGATAGATGGATAGACCACACCACCTGACACCTTATTGGTCACACCAGCGACCTCTCCATCATTTGAGAGGAAGTATGCCACAGGCCCAAAGATCGCGTACTCACCCTCTACAATCTTTGCCGAGTCCGATTGTGCCTTACCTGAGAACTTAGCACCACCAGCGAGATTTAGGAGACGATCCACACCTGCATTCAGCATCGGCAGAGAGGCTTCTACCCTCTTGGTCATACTCGACCCTGAGGCATCGATACTCGCTTGAATCGTATCGAATTGTGGATTGAGAACCTGAACCTCAGCAGCTTGTACCTTGTTCTGAGTATCTCTGAGATATCGATCAAAGACACTGTTATGGAATTTAAACTCAATCGCACGCTTTTCGAGCAGAGTCTCGAGCTTCGACTTATTGTTCGTGATATACTGCTTCTCGCGTACGAGCTTACTGTACTCTTTAGTGAGTGTGAACACCTCATCATCAAGGTCTTCCACCTCCCGAATGAGTGCCACTTCTTCTTTAGCAAGTGCATTAGAAGTGGCTTCGTAGCTTGCTTGTGCCTTTTGCAGGTCTGATTTTGCCTTACTGAGGGCATTCTGTCCGCTAGCGGACATGAGTCCCGCCGCACTGAGAGCCATCACAAGAAATGTCTTATAAGTAGATTTCATCTAATCTGTCCCTTTCTTTAAAAATAATAATTATCGAACCTGTATCGGAAGCTTACTGAACTCTAGCTCACCTGCACCTGAAGCCGTAATAATAAGCTTCGTGATCTCAGCAGCTACCTTCTTATCCTGCACTTGCTCATACGTCCACCCTTGACCGGATGGATAACCAATCAATGCGATCTGACCGTCAGCATCTGTGCTGTATGATACACCTAACCCAATGTAGGCTGTCGTAAGGGTAAACTCGTCACTCCCTACCTTGTGCGACTCTTCCGTGACGGAAACAAGCTGATTAAACGTTTCTAACTCCGAGAGTAGTGATGCAATGAGGTTCAGCTTACGACCAAGCTCTTTTCCTTCACCCGCTTTTTTGAGATCTGCAGCTTCAATCTCAAAGCTTGAGATCTTTGTATTACTCGCCGCTAGTGAATCTGGCACTAATGCCAGAAGGGCTGGCACCTTTGGCATCAGAGCGTCCAGGCCCTCACCTAAAACTTTACGTGCCTGCTCGTAATCTTCTCTTTGATCAAGCTGCTCTTGATCCACCAAGCTTGCTGACTCAATGTCTTGCTTGAGCTGATCAATATCAGCCTTCAGAGCACTTAGTTCATTTGCCAACGCATCCTTTGATGATTCAAGCGCTTGCTGCTCACGAACCCAACGAGATTTCTCAGCTTGAGTCTTCTCCAATAGACCAACCCACTGTTCAACAGTAGTTCTAAGCTCTTGCGTATCCGCAAAGCTAATATTGATTAAAATTGTTAGTGTTAATAGAAAACTACGTTTCATGGTGAGTACTTTTAATGCTCTCTAGGAAATAGTCGCAATAAATTTGCTCATTGATATGTGACAAGCACGTCACAGCTCATCGTCAAGGCTTCAGCCCTTAATTTATCAACAAAAAAACTTAATCAGCATCGAGCAGTGTGAACCGCTAAAACACGCGAAATGACACGAAAGTGGCATAGGCACTAAGCCCCAGTTTTTTGCGCCTTCGCGACTTGGCGGTTCCCTTCCACTCTGCCATTTTCAATTCAAGTTGGCCAAAGGCCTCGCA
>WTJZ01000221.1:0-6357 GCA_011524615.1 Akkermansiaceae bacterium
TTGATTGTGACGTGGAATATCTAGGAGAGGTTTCTTGCGGGAGAATGTTTGCACAGAATGCTGAATACCTTACTGGTTTTTTAGATACCACTGGAAAACTGGTTGTTCCTTTTGAATATAATTATTCAAGCAGCTTTGCATTTGGCTTAGCTGCAGTTGGAAAAAATCGCAAATGGGGTGTTATTGATGTGGATGGGAATTTAGTAGTAGATTGTCAGTATGGTCGATTAAGTGCCTTTAATGAATACGGTTGTATAGGGGCTAAAACACTTGATTCTGGCTGGTTTCACCTCGATTTAAATTGTCAAATGAACTTGATTGAGGATGTTGATTTTGTTTGTGAACCACTTGATGGTTATTGTGCGTTAATTGGAGCATATGGCATGAAGCTCTTACAAATCAAGGGAATGAATCGATCCGAGCCATTACCATTTATAGAATATGGAGGATATTCGAGTGGGTTGTTTTGTCTTAAAGATAGACAGGGTTGGTCGTTTGTGGATAAAAACTGGCGAAGAGTTTTAGGTAGATTTTATGGGGCGAGAAAATTTATGTCTGATTTGGCTCCAGTAGCTACTTTCGATACTAGAAAATGGGGAGCGATCAACACTAAAGGGGAGTGGGTGATTCCGCCTGAATACGAGGGTGTTGAACATATAGATAATAAGGTGCTTGTTGCATGGAAAGGGGATGAATCAAAACTATTTAGAATAGATGGAACAACTGTGATTTAATCTTTCATATGTGAAGTAGATCAGTGTGGAAAAGTTTTCTTGGTATGCGATGCGTCTAGATGTGGCTTGGCGCACACGGAATATGTCTTTCGCGAGAGAGGATGGATCTTTGGGGAAGGACGGATGCAAGGTACACAAGAGCTCTTTTCCATAAGCTCTGTGACTTGATGAGTCTGAGTGTAAGAGGTCTGATCTTGGAGTTTGACTTCACAAATCACTGCCGGGGATCGAGAGGTTGATTGAGTTTTTGGCGAAATTTAGCGTTTTTCGAGGTTGAAGTATTTCACAACTCTCCTCATCCGTTGCGATATTGGGCAGTGTTTTGGTGATCGTTGATGATGGTGTTGGAGTGGGAAAATCTGAGGAAATGGGTTGTATCTGGAGATAGCTTGTATCACAAGTGTGGGAGACTCTATGACTGTATTACTGATTGCCATCTTATCTGCTCTCTTTTACCTCATTGCTTATAATACATATGGTAAGTGGTTGGGGAGTAAGCTCTTCAAGTTGAGCGCTAAGGCGATTACGCCTGCGGTGGAATTGGAGGATGGGAATGATTATGTGCCGACGGATAAGGGAGTGATCTTTGGGCACCACTTTACCTCTATTGCGGGTACGGGGCCTATTGTAGGACCGGCCTTGGCGGTGATCTGGGGATGGGTGCCGGCGGTGATCTGGGTGCTATTAGGGTCTGTCTTTATTGGGGCTGTTCATGACTTTGGAGCCTTGGTAGTCTCTCTCCGTAATAAGGGGCAGACGGTAGGGGATATCGCGGGGCGAGTGTTATCTCCAAGGGCTCGGATGTTGTTTTTATCGCTCTTATTCCTGGCTCTGACGATCGTGCTGGCCATCTTTGGGCTCGTGATCGCAGCGGTCTTTAAGATCTATCCTACGTCTATCTTCCCCTGTTTACTGCAGATCCCAATAGCGATGGGGATCGGGATCTTCCTACATCGTAAGAAGGTGAGTCTCCTGATTCCTTCTCTCTTAACCTTAGGGTTGATGTATCTCTCGGTTGCCTTTGGCAATGTGGGGATGTTGGCTGATCTGAATGCCTTCTTGGCAGGGTTACCCGTGATTGCCTGGGTGGTGATCTTATTGGTCTATTCGTACATTGCATCGGTTTTGCCGGTATGGGTGCTTCTGCAGCCACGGGACTTCATTAACTCTCTGCAATTGTTGACCTCATTAGCACTGATCTTTGCGGGACTGATTGCAGCCTCGTTCCTGGGGTTACAGGTGGGGGAGGAGAAGCAGCAGTTGGAGATTATTGCGCCTGCCTTTAGATTAGCTCCTGAGGGGGCTCCTCCGATCTTTCCGTTCTTGTTTGTGACAGTGGCTTGTGGGGCGGTCTCGGGCTTCCATTGTTTAGTGTCCTCGGGGACGTCGAGTAAGCAGTTGAAGTGTGAGACAGATGCGCGAGCGGTTGGGTATGGTTCGATGCTGACGGAGGGATTCTTGGCGATTATTGTGATCTTGGCATGTGTGGCTGGAATTGGTCTTGGGGTTGTGACGGAGAATGGGGTGCTGACAGGAGAGGCGGCTTACCTCGCTCGATATGAGACATGGGCATCCGCCAAAGGGTTAGGCGCGAAGTTGGGAGCCTTTGTCGACGGAGCGGCTAATTTCCTACAGGCGTTGGGGATCTCGAGAGACTTCGCGGTAGCAGTGATGGGGGTGTTTGTGGCCTCGTTCGCTGCGACTACTCTGGACACGGCATGTCGATTACAGCGATATGTGACGCAGGAGTTAGCAGGACAGTTAAAGATTAAGCCACTGACCAGTAAGCATGGCGCGACGATCTTTGCCGTGATCTTGGCTGGGTTATTAGCGGCACCGCCTGCTCCTGGAGCGGAGTGGAGTTGGGCCACGATGGGTAAGGGTGGGTTATTACTCTGGCCTCTCTTTGGCGCGACGAATCAACTGTTGGGAGGGTTGGCGTTTTTGGTCATTGTATTTTGGCTCAAGCAGCAGAAGGCGCCTACCTGGTTTGTGATCCCATCAGCAGTTGTGATGTTATTATTACCTGGGTACGCGATGTATCATCAGTTGTTCGTGGGGCCAGGAGCATGGTTAACGGGAGATAGTCCTAGTGTGTTGCTCTCGGTCTTTGGCATTGCGACGGTGATACTCGAGGTCTGGGTGATCATGGAAGCGGTAGCGGCGTGGAAGCGGTTTGAGCGAGTGGGGTAAAGTGTTGCTAGCGTACGCATATCGTATTTATTGGAGCTTGGTTGAGTACAAGGTGCCATTGGTGAGTCTTGTCTAGGACTCTTGGTCCTCAGTAGACAAGCAGGCTTTAACAGATTGACGAACAGATGTAGACCTGAGTAATAGTACACAATCTATGGCAGACGATCAAACAGCAGCAGGAGAGGTTAACCTGCATAGTTCGAAGCAAAAGGCGTTTAATGATGATGCCCCAGAGGCTCTGAAGCGATCGTTGCCCCATGCTGTAGATGTAGAGAAGCGGTTGCTCTCCTCAATGATTCAAGACCCGACGGAATACCTTGGTCGGGCAGCCGAGATGCATCTCTCGCCTGATCACTTTTACAAGCCCTCACATGCACAGCTCTATCAAATCATCCTCGATATGGATGATAAGGGAGATCCGATCGATCTCGTTTTCTTAACCCAGAGATTACGGGACAAAGATGTCCTTGAGAATATGGGTGGAGCAGCCGAGATCGCGGATATTGCGAGTTGTGAGAGTCTGCACGCCAACTTTAATGCCTATCTCGATCTAGTGAAAGATAAGGCGATGCTTAGGAAGGTGATTCATACCTGTTCTCAGTCTATTACGGACGCATATGATGACCCTGAGGAGGTGAATGTGTTCCTCGATCAGTTCGAGCAAGAAGTATTCGACATCAAGGAAGATGGAGGTGAAATCAAGAGTGACAGTGTCGCTCGTGACTTCCTGCCTGAGATCTCTGAGCTCCTCGAGTCGTATGCGAGTGGCATGCGCGATGAGTTGGAGGGGCTTGATACAGGGTTTGCGAAGCTCAATGGGTTATCAAATGGTCTCAAGCCTGGTGAGATGTTCATTATCGCGGCACGTCCATCGATGGGTAAGACCTCGTTCATGATGAACATCGTAGAGCATGTGGCCGTGCAGAATCAGATTCCGACCTTAGTGTTCTCCTGTGAGATGCCGTCTAAGTCGATCGTGCAGCGTCTCCTCTTTACCCGTGCTCAGATTCCGATGAACCGACTCCGGGCAGGATTGAAGCTCAGTAAGCAAGAGATTATCAACTTCAAGAAGGCCGTGGATGAGATTGATCAGGCGCCGCTCTACCTTGATGATACTCCGTCGTTACCGATCTCAGACTTACGGGCTAAGGCGCGTCGAAAGAAGAGGGAGAGTGATATCAAAATGATCGCAGTGGACTACCTCCAGCTCATGCGTTCTACCTCTAAGCAGGCGATGGGGTCTCGTGAACGTGAGATTGCGGAGATCTCGGCGGGACTCAAGGCTGTCGCCAAGGAGCTAGAGGTCCCGATCATTGTTCTGGCACAGCTTAACCGTGGTCCTGAGAACCGTGGAGGAACGCCTAAGATGAGTGACCTTCGTGAATCGGGATCGATCGAGCAAGACGCCGATATGATTGGGCTTCTGTACCGACAAGCGTACTATAAGGAAGGGGAGGATCGCCTGGAAGACCAAGGGGATTCTGAACTGGTGCTAGCAAAGAACCGTAACGGTTCCACAGAGAGTATCTACCTCACCTTCCAAAAGGAGTTAATGAAGTTCAAGCATCGGGAGTATACTCCTGAAGACGAATAATATCATTGGAGCAGTTCGGCAGATTTTTCCTTTGTTCCGCTGCGTTCAGCAGAGGTAGGACTCCGTCTCAGCCTCTACTTCTCTTCTAAAACAAAGAACAACCTGCTCGAAAATTAATCCATTCTAACGCCTTAAAAGGTATAAAGCCACAGTCGGGTAGTGAGTCAACTGTGGCTTATTAGTTCGAGTAGGGGGAGATTTCTTCCCCCCTCAGTGTTAGTGGAATTCAGGAAGACCTAGAATGCCGATGCATAGGATGCACCGAGAGACTCCTTTAACTGTGCGAGAGAGTTCTTGGACTCTTCACTGTCAATCGATTTGAGGATATGGATGACAGAGAGGGTGAGGGTGCGGTTCTCTGGCTCTGCGAAGTCCTTGATGATCGCAGAGTAATCCTGTGTACATTTGATAAATGCGGATTCCCACTTACTAGGGTTCTTTTGCCACTTGGCAAGCGAGAGCGGTAGGATGCGCTCTGATCCCGCGGAGAGTAGGAGAGAAACCAGTGGCTGAGGCCAATTTTCTTCATTTGCCCCTCTTTCTTCAAAACGGGCTGCTTTTTCGAGCTTATCCTTATGTTTAGGGAGAGTGGCACCGCCCCAAGACTGCATACATGCGCAGGCATGAGCAAGGATCTCAGGATGTTTAGTGGTATGGATCAGTTCTAGGAATACCGTAAAGGCGTCGCCAGTGTAACGTGGTTCTGCTGTTTCTAGCTTAGAGAGGCCCTCGATCACCTTATACGAGTCGAAGTGCTGAATCGCTCGGATGTTGTTGACGTAGAAGTCGGATTCATGGAGTTCGCTAGAGTTGAGGGTAGCCTTCTCCGGTCTCATTCTAATATGAATGAGGCGATCGTTGCGGTAAGACCCGAGCTTGATCCCGACTTTTTCGGCATAATCGACGGCTTGAGTAAAGGTGACTTTGGAGAGTTGATCGGAGACGATCAATACTCCCTCCTTGCGGTTGTAGAAGCTAGGGCGAGACTCGAGTTCTAGATTGAGACGGAAGAAGTCCTGGATGCTATGCTGATATTGTGAGGAGTCTCCTTCGATCCATATCGCGATGATGTTCTCCTTTGTTTTTCCTGCTTGCATCGCATTAGAGATGGCTGCCTCGATGGTCTCGTAGTTACATGCTTCCTTAATCTCATCGATCGTCGATCGGGTGGATGTGGGAGAAGGAGTCGAAGTGGTAAGAGTAGGCAATGCCCCCGTACGAGTAGGCGTCTCATATACTGGTAAGAAATAGGCTAAGGGGAGCAGGCTCGCAAAGCTGATGAAGGAATAGCCAAGACCGGCCTTAGCGCTACGACAGCCGAGGAAGAGGCATATCATCCCTGAGAGAGAGAAGAAGCCTGCGAAGATCATTCGTTTCATCACGGTTGTATCGGTGAGGAATCCCCCCTTAATGCTGCCTAGTACGAGGAGTAAGATGCCGAGGGTGATGCAGCCCCAACCAATCCAGCTGACTCCTTTCTTCCAGGTTGCTTTAGGGAGGTAATGCCGCTCGGCTTGTTGGATCTTATCGATCGTGTCCTGGGACTCTTGAGCGGGGGCTGGAGAGAGGGATTCAAAGGTTTTGGAAAAGCCAGAGAGGTCATTAGTCTGCTTTTCTGGATGAGAAGGCATGGGGGATATCTCCGCAGGGTTGCTAGTCGCTGGAGTAGTGGGCTCTGCTAGATCTGAAGGGGGCGCTGGCTCACCCCATGTAGGATCAGGGATATGAGGTGTGATGATACTCTCTTCAGTAGGAATGCCCGCGTCAAATGATGGGGGTGATGGTAGCTCAGGAAGGGGTGTGGTCTCTTCTGTATGGAGGAGTGCGTCTGCTGAA
>WTJZ01000221.1:6457-18289 GCA_011524615.1 Akkermansiaceae bacterium
CTCGGAGGAGCGGGAAGCTCAGGAAGGGGTGTGGTCTCTTCTGTATTGAGGGGCGAGTCTACTGATGGTGGAATAGGAGGAGCAGAGAGTTCACTTGGAGGAGTTGTGAATGTGGGTGGAGCTACTGGTGCCATCTCTTCCGAGGGGGGGACATTCTGGAATGTAGGAGGAATCGGAGGAGGGGGGATGTCGTTAGGCTGGACAGGGTTCTCTGGAGATGGAGTAGGGTCAACTTTTTTCACAATGAATCGATGTTCGCAATTGCCGCACTCTACTAATTGATTTTCCAACTGATGATCAACTAGAAAGGAATTGGAGCATGCTGGGCAAGTGGTGGTAATCATATTGGTACAGTAACAGGTAGTGAACAAGAAAAAAGGCCGTATGTGTTTATACGGCACTTATTGATTGAATATTGCAGTTTTTGACGATTTATCGTGGTTTGTATTCCTTCATGGCCAGTGGGAGCACTTGCTTAAGACGCGCGATACGAGTGCTATCGTGCGGGTGAGTGCTAAAGAGAGGAGAGGACTGCTGCCCCTTGCTCTTCTTATATTGTTCGAATCGTTGCCAGAATGCAATTGCTTCATTAGGGTTGTAACCTGCACGCGCCATGTAGATGAGGCCGACTTGGTCTGCTTCGATCTCATTTGTACGACTGTTAGGAAGATTGACCGCTAATTGGCTGGTCGTGCCGATCAACTGTCCATAGCCGCCACCGAGAGCAGCATTAGCGAGTGCTCCTAGACCTCCGACAACAGCTTGTCTCTTTTGGCGTTGTTCGTGGTGGTTTTTGGTAACGTGGGCGATCTCATGAGCGATGATTGTGGCGAGGCCTCCATCGGTCTTAGCGAGAGGAAGGATGCCGGTGTGGATTCCGACCTTACCTCCTGGTAGGGCAAAGGCATTGGGGACAGAGTTCTGAAAGGTAACGATCTCCCAGTTGACACCTGGGAGTGGAGCGACCTTCTTGAGTCTGTTGCCTACACGTGCGACCTGACTGTTGTATACTACCTTCTTGTTCTTTTTATATTCATTAAAGATCTTCTCACCGGTAGCGATCATAGAGGGGCTCTGGCGTGATGAGGAGGTGTCGATGTGCATGTGTCCATGCTTGTCCGTGTAGACAGGAGAGGTGGCACAAGAGGCTAAGAATAACGCTAGTGGAATAAGCGGGAGTAAGAATTTCATATGCTGTGTTGTTGTAGGTAGATTTCTTCCTATTACGTGACAAGTCAATGCTCGTCTTTAGTCACAATTGCTTTGCAGAAAACGATCCTAGTGAGGCCTGCAGAATTTGTAAGCGCTATGGGAGAGGGATCCCGTCCTTGATCTTAGAGTAGAATCAGTATGTGTGATTGTCGAGAGTGCTTGGGATTGTGAGCACACTCTGAGTCCTGCTGACGTTAAGGATTGACGCGAAGAGGTCGCATAGATACACATCTGATAACTTAAGACAAAAATTATGGCTGTAGTAGCAACAAACCTCAAAAAAGGACAGTGCATCAAGTACTCTGGAGATCTCGGAATCGTACAAGGTCTAGAACACCGTACGCCAGGAAAAGGAAATGCTCTCATCATGGCAACAGTACGCTCGGTGTCATCGGGGAAACTGAATGCTATTCGCTTCGCATCGAGTGATAAAGTAGAGGTCGTTCCTACAGACCGACAAAAGCTCGAGTTCTCATATGCTGACCCTGCAGGATATAACTTCATGGATCTGACGACTTACGAGACTATTACCCTCCAAGAATCACTCGTAGGAGATGCTAAGGACTTCCTCAAAGAAGGTCTCGAGATCGAAGTACTCTTCATCGATGGAGATGCGGTTTCTGTGAGTGTTCCAGCGACAGTAGAGCTAGAGATCACAGAATCATCAGAAGGTGTTAAAGGTGATACGGCTAACAACCCAACGAAGCCTGCGACACTCGAGACTGGACTTACGATTCAAGTTCCACTCTTTGTGAACCAAGGTGATGTCATCAAGGTGAACACAGAGGAGCGTTCTTACTCAGGACGTGCATAAGGATCAGTCATGGCTCTTCCTAACAAGTATAGCTTGAGCCGTAGACAAAACGTGTGCTCCCAAACGGGGGCACCGTTTATAGATGGGCAGGTGATTAAGACTGCCATTTTTTTGACCCCGCAGGAGGGGCAGTATACTCGGCATGATTATTCCGAGGAGGGCTGGTCTCAGTACACCGGTCCGGAGCCCTACTCAACATGGTCGAGTACATGGGAGGTCTCTGAAAAGGTGAGACCTGAATCAGAACAGCTCTTCCTAGATCTCTATCACGCAGAGTCAGAAGGGGAGGAGAAGTTACTCTACATTCTCGCCCTGATCTTAGAACGAGAGAAGGTGCTGAAAGAGGTCAAAGATCCCCAGAAGAAGGACAAAAAGGTGTTGTGCTTTCGTCATCTCCTGACAGATGAGAGATATGAGGTAGCAGAGGTAGAGATCGAGCTAGAAGAGCTAGTGATGATTCGATCACACCTCTCTAGTCTAATGGAAGGAGACTCGTCCCACAGTGAATTATGATACTACGGAACGGTGGTGAGTGATTAAGAAAGGCTTCGCGAAGGAGAAAGCGTTCGGCATCTGCCCCCTTGTTCTGCGCCGTACAGCAGAGGTCCGTCCCTGGCTCTACTTCTCTTCTCAAACAAAGAAAAATCTGCTCGAGAATTAATGTAGCCTGAAGTCTTAAAAGGTATTAATCTACGTGGCGTCCTGCAGGGCGTCTATTTTTGATCAAATCTTGGTCAAAGCTAAGCGCCCTTTGGTGTAGAGAGGCTGCGAGTTCTGGATGCTCGGAGATGACGTTTTTTCGTTCACCGATATCAGACTTGAGGTTGTAGAGGGTTGGTTCCTTTGGTCCGGTAGGAGCGGTGCCGAGGTGGTACTTCCACTCTCCAGAGCGTACGGCAGCAATGAATGAGCCTCCATAGTAGAAGAACTCTTCATGAGGTGAGGCGGCTCCCTCTGTTAGGCATGGCCAGATATCCTTACCGTCGACAGCAGGTACCTCATTGCTACCCGCTAGGTGGGCAAAGGTAGGGAGGAGATCCATACAAGTCATGAGTTCATCATTGACTTGTCCAGCCTTGATCTTGCCAGGCCAGCGGACGATGGCAGGAACACGCATTCCTCCTTCGTAGGTGCTTCCTTTTTTCCCTTTTAGTGGGGCTGCACTGCCAGATCTACCAGGGCCATTGTCAGTGAAGAAGATGACGAAAGTTTCTTCATCGAGTTCGAGAGCCTGAAGAGTATCGAGAATCTGGCCCATGGACCAATCGACCTCTTGGATACACTGCTTAATGAGGCGGTTGCGGTTATCGTAGTCGATATTGCCATCTTCTTGTGCGATGAGGTCGAGAGTCTCTTGGTCCGCTTGATTCATGAAGCGTGGGGAGGCATGCATCGGCTCATGAGGCATAGGGTGTGCGATGTAGAGGAAGAACGGGTCATCCTTATTATCTTCGATAAACTTAATCGCATTCGTCGTGATCCTTTTGGTGAGGTAGTCCGCGTCGGGGTCTTCTTCTATTAGTTCTCCATTATCTAAAAGAGGGAGCGGAGGGAAGGTGAAGCGGGTCCCATGAAGGGGATTAAAGGGGTGGATGTCATGGCTGTATGGAATGCCCCAGAACTTATCGAAGCCCTGCTCTAGAGGAGAGAACTCCGGGTGGTGTCCGAGGTGCCACTTACCAATCAGGCCCGTGTTGTACCCCTGAGTCTTGAGCGTCTCGGCAATGGTGGTCTCAGAAGGGTTCAGTCCTATGGGGCTAGCTGGCAGAAGGATCGGGGTCATTCCGATACGTTTTGGGTAGCAACCTGACATAAGAGAGGCGCGGGATGGTGTGCAGACTGGTCCACCAACATAGAAGCTAGTGAGCTTAGCACCCTCCGCGGCCATTTGGTCCAGATGGGGAGTCGTGACATGATCGCCGCCAAAGCAGCTGAGGTCACCATATCCTTGGTCATCCGTAAGGAAGATAATGAAGTTGGGCTTAGCCAAGGCGATCGAAGTGAGGAGAAGTGGAAGTAAATGTTTCATGGTAGGCAGTAGAAAGAAGGAGGCCGCGTGGAACTCATGGGAGCATCCATGCGGCTCGTAGTGGGAGCTTACTGCACACTGAGTGCGAGCTCTGAGTCTAACTTAGTCTTTTTCTGCGGGTCGATACGTGCACCTACATCTGGGAAGCTGACGAGGAAGTCGTTCTCATCGATGAGGTTAAAGACGTAATGCGTGGTTCCTGCTGGGAGTTCAGCAGTCACACGTCCTTCTGGTGAGATGTCGGCTGAGCTGACGAACCAATCTTCACGGCCAGTGCCACCGTTAATCGTATAGTGGAGCTGAGCACCTACTACCTTGGCCTTCTCTTGTGAGTATGTAGCCCAGACCTTGTTACCGTCTCTCCCATTAGCGGTGACCACTGGTACCTGATCTTGGTTAGTGAGAGGGAGGGTGCAGTTAGGGTTACGGTAGGCGGGGATAGCCCCCATGCGCTTCATTACTTTTTCTAACTCAGCAGCCATTGACTGTGTCTTCTTTGGGTATTGGGCGGAGACCTCTACGGCTTCACCGATATCTTTTGATGAACCGTCCTCACTGTAGAGTTCGTAGAGCCAGTATTTATCTAGATCTGGGTTGTCAAGGTGGTCGTAGTTATAGATCAGCTTCCAGCGTCCAATGCGGAGGGCGCTATTCAGTGTTACACTGTGAGGGAAGTGCCAAAACATGGTGTCTCTAGTAGATCCGTCTGCTTCTTTGACCAGAGAGGCATCAGTAGGATCCTGGGTGATCAAGCTAGTGAGGTCACACCCGTCGAGCTTGTCACGACTCTCTGCTCCTGCTAGGTTGAGGATCGTAGGCATAACATCGAGTCCGTTGATCATAACATCACTCTCTGTGCCAGCGGGTACATCTGGTCCGAGGATGAGGAATGGAACGCGGATGCCACCTTCTTGTTGATTGATTTTACCTTTATCCAGAGGGAAGTTGTCAGTGGCATTCTCGCCACACCACTCCATTCCTCCGTTATCTGAGGTGATGAAGACATAGGTGTTCTCGATGAGTTTGTGCCCAGGCCAACGAGGGTCGTCTGTGTTCTTCAGTTGTTCGACGATGCGATGTACATTGTAGTCGAATCGTTCGACCATTGCCGCGTAGAATGGATTCTTCTGACCCGGTTCGAAGAAGACATCCTTGGTGAGTGGGTAGTCATAGCCCATACGCTTTGCGTACTTCTTGACGAGGCTCTCCGTTCTGACGTGGTTCGGGCTGTGTACGATGTAGGTGGCAAAGAAGCAGAAGAAGGGCTTGCTCTGCGCAGTCGCATCATTAACAAAGTCGAGCGCATCCTGGAGGTTCTGATCATGTGCGAACCCGTTCTCATCTAGTCTAAACGGATCGTTAGGATCATTCGTGCCGAACTCGGTGTAGCGATGGTCTACGTTACCACCGACATGGTAGTGGATGCCTCGGTTTTGCTCAGACCAGTCGAAGCCTTGGTCGAATGGAGTAGGGGCTCCTGAGCGCCCCACGATGTGCCACTTGCCGGCATGTCCGTTATAATATCCGTGAGGAGCGAGGGCTTCTGGAATCGTTTCGAACTCAGAGTCTAGCTGAATATTTGTATACCCCTGTACGACTCGAGCATTGGGCCAAATCGGCTTCGTACATGTTCCGCCTGCTACACTCGTGAGACCTGTGCGTACAGGGTGGATCCCAGAGAGGGCAGATCCACGGGAGGGAGCACAGACTGCTGCAGGAGAGTATGCTTGCCAGAACTTGATTCCTTCCTCTGCCAGCGCGTCCATGTAAGGAGTGTCAAACACCGCATTGTCATCGACGTCATAACAGCCAACGTCTTGCCAACCTAAGTCGTCTGCCATGATGAACATAAAGTTGGGCTTGGCTGGGCGAGTATCCGCCTGAGCAAAAGGGGATGCCATTAGAGAGAGGGTAAGTAGTAATTTTCGGGTCATATAGAACGTGTGTTTATCAATCAGCACTACCGTGTGGCTGTGTGCGGAAATTCTAATAATTCATTACGCGACCTAGAAAGGTTTCCTGAACAGGTGGGGTGAATAATTTTGTGGTGTTTAACGGGTATTATATTGTGTTTTTGGGTGCTGGAGAGGGTTTGGCGCCTACAACTAGCAGCTTTAAGCTCTTAAAATTAGGCACCGTTAGCGCCTCGCCTTCTCTACAAATATTCGTACATTTATCAGTTCACCAAAGGTATTATATACGGAGTACGCGCGACGAATTCGCATGCCTCGAGCTTCACTTGAGAAGGGGTACAGATCTGGTTAGAGATACACGTATTCGTCCTGCACTGACGACAGTGTGAAATAAAAAACCGCTAGTGCAAACAGCGATGCACTAGCGGTTTTGGAAAAATTATGTAACGAGAGATTACCAAGTGGCATTATAGCCTCTGGTGTCAATGTGGGTGAAGCTATTGTAGCGGCCTACTCCACCTTTGAAGAGACGCTTCTTATCGCGGTAATACTTGATACGCGAATATGTTGTCCAAGAAGAGCAAGGCATGACGACATCCATTGCTACATTCTTCTTATGGTAAGAGTTACGTGAGGCTCCACGGCAACGTGCATTGTAGGCTGGGCTACGATAGAGAGACACGATTTCTTCTACATCGCACTTGAGTGATGAGGAGATCCTGTCCATCGCCTTGAGGGTGTGAGCGATATTGTCCCAGTAGTGACTCGGAGGGAGAGAGTTCCAAGTAGACCCTTTGGCTCGCGCGTGAACTTGGATCACTTGCTGGTTATGGATATGCTTGAGATCTAGTCTGTCTATGAACTTAGCATAACGGAAAATGTTTCCTCCTTCGCGACGCACCCAATTGTAAGGAAGTCTATTGAGATCCACATCATACTTGCGTGTGGCAGCTTCTACGTCCGTCGAAGATAATACGAAACCACCAAGTGCTAGAGTCGCACCAGAGAGAAAGGTTCTTCTGCTCGAAAGAAAATCACCACACGTTGTGAGGTCAGTAATGATTTCAGAATTATTCATCTTAAAATTCGTTTGCCATTAATGCTACTAATTGGCGAGTAAAAAATAGTGACTATTTTAAATTACTAAAAAAACTTAAATTGATTTAGTCTTATGGTCACTATTGAGCTGATAAAAATTTATGTCTAGGAGCGGCAAAGCGTTCGTTATTACACTACAGCAGCTCGGCCTGCGAGATATCCAGATGTCCAAGCGTTTTGGAAATTGAATCCACCTGTGACGCCATCGATATTAACAACCTCTCCTGCAAAGTGAATACCAGGGACGAGTTTGCTCTCCATCGTTTTGAGAGTGATTTCATTAGCATTGACTCCGCCACAAGTGACGAATTCATCCTTGTTGATGCTCTTTCCTGAGACAGGGAGGGTGCAGTCTTGGATAATAGAGATGAGCGCTTTGGTTTCTTCTTTGCCGAGTTGAGACCAAGTGGTTTTGTCTGTGATGCCTGCACATTGGACCATATTTGCCCAGAGGCGCTTAGGGATAGATGCGAGGGCGCTGCGAGATGCGATAGCGCGTTTACCCCATTCTTGTCGCTTGAGTTGGATCAGCTTGTTCAGGTCTACATCGGGACACCAATTGACCTTGAGGTCAAACTGGTACTCTTGCTCTGCCAGGTCACGCGCAGCAAAGGCAGAGAGCTTAAGGATCCCTGGTCCACTGACACCCCAGTGTGTAATGAGGAGAGGGCCTCGGTTCTCATACTTAGTACCCGCGATCTTAACCTCGACCGGATTCACTGACAAGCCCGCTAGATCTGTAATGAGATCATGGTTGATCGTAAAGGTGAAGAGGGAAGGAACTGCTGGCAGGAGGTCGTGGCCGAGTGATTCTACAAGTTTGGCTCCTGCGGTGAGTCTGGTGCCGCCTGTACAGATGATGACTTTCTTAGACTGGAGTATCTGCCCCTTATCAAGAGTGAGAGTGAAGAGGTCTCCTTCTTGCTGGATCTCACTTACTCCAGACTTGGTGAATACCTGAACGCCTAGCTCATCGGCCGCATTTGATAAGCAATCGATAATAGTTTGGGAGTTATCAGTGATAGGGAACATGCGTCCATCTTTCTCCACCTTGAGCTCCACTCCTCTGTTCTCAAACCATTGGATCGTGTCTGATGGTCCAAAGTGATGAAAGGGGCCAATGAGAGATTTCTGCCCTCGGGGGTAGTGCTTGATCAGTTCTTTGGGCTCATGGCAGTCATGGGTGACATTACATCGACCTCCACCAGAAATTTTAACCTTTTGCAGGAGTTGTCCACTCTTCTCTAGGATCGCAATGTTGAGGGGCGTGCTGGCATGCTCTCCGGCCATGATCGCACTGAAGAATCCAGCGGCTCCGCCGCCGATGATTACGAGATCCCATTGAGATTGATTTAATTCCACTGACATTATGCCTGGCGGTATAGGGCGAATTCTATGGGATGCAATGTAATTCGCTTGTCACTCCTAGTGGATGAATTACAGAGGACTCATGCGAGCACTCCCCAGTCCTGTCGATGATGTTGTATTCTATGATACGAGCGAATTAACAGACCTGACGACTCAGGCTCAAGAGAGTTCGCGTGCTCGGATGATGCAGCCCATCCAGCGTAGTACGGATGCTCCAGTGCAGAGACTGCTCAATGCGATTCAACCTGGCTCATACGTGAGGCCACACATGCACCCTACGGCAGGAGGGAGTGAGACGATCATTGTGATGCAGGGACGACTCGGCGTTATGATCTATGAGCCAGATGGGGGACTCCGTCAGCATTACCTACTCGAGCCTGGGTGTGTAATAGACATTGAACCTGGAGTCTGGCATGGTATGGTGGCATTAGCTCCAGATACTATTATCGCAGAGTTTAAGAAAGGTCCCTATGATGCCAGACGAGATAAAGAGTTCGCCCCGTGGAGCCCAGAAGAGGGGGCAGAAGGTGCTCAGGCTTTTATCCAAGATTTGGAGCTATTGTACCGATCGTCTGAATAAGTTATTGATCGGAATCGGGATATGGGGATCGATTCTGACCTTGGTGGTCGTGATCTTGCTCTTCTTTCTGATCGGGTTAGATGCCGAGTTTACCTATCGATCACAATACTAGGCGTACTCTGTAGACTCGAGGTGTGCTCTCTGTTCACTCCTTGGGTGATCTCGTAATTAAGGCTCTGTGGGGTGTTGATTTGGGGTATAAAATAGGGTGTAGGTATGAGTTGGATTTGGGATAATGCGGTAGTTCCATAAAAAGGCCTCAAAAAACCGACAAAAAACTTGTCGCATTTTTGATTTTGTCTGTTTAACTGCCGTGACATGACAATCTCTGAAGAATTATTAGTATTAGCACACGATCTTGGTAAAGAAGAGCGTGCGCTTGCGATCCTAGGTGAAGGTAACGTTAGTGGTGACCTTGGTGATGGTACATTCCTCGTTAAAGCATCAGGTACGTCACTTGGTACACTTCAAGAATCAGGCCTCTCAAAAGTATCGTTCGAGAAGGTAAATGCATTCCTCGCTAAGGACGGTCAGACGGAAGAAGACGTAGAGTCAGGTCTCATCGACTCACTTGCTGATCCATCACACAAGAAGCCATCTGTAGAGACATTCCTCCACGCTCTCTGTCTTCAGGAAGAAGGAGTCAACTTCGTAGGTCACACGCACACAACATCAGTTCTCTCGATCCTCGCATCTAAGGAAGGCGCTAAGCCATTTGCTAAGCACCTTTGCCCAGACTGTATCGTTGTCTGTGGTCTCGAGGTAGCCGTGATTCCTTATGTTGATCCAGGTCTCCAGCTCGCATACGCGATCAAGAATGTTCTTGCAGACTATCGTGCGAAGCACGGTAAGGCTCCTAAGGTAATCCTCATGGAGAACCACGGTCCAGTAGCTCTCGGTAAGACATCTAAGGAAGCATTCAACATCATGCTCATGCTCGATAAGTGGGCTAAGCTTATCCTCGGTGCTCAGACAATGGGTGGTCTCAACTACATGTCAGATGAAGATGCACAGAAGATCGACGGCCGTCTCGATGAGGCATACCGTCGTAAGATGCTCGAAGGTAAGTAATCTACGGGATTTTAGAACCTATAGATCTATAGAATAGAATTTTACAAAAAAGTATTGGAGAAAGCTTACTCATCGACTAATCCTCAGGGATCAAGATCGGAGTAAGCTTTTTTACCTATCAACTACAACTCTCTTAATAATATGGCTAACTATCCAAAAATCGGTATTCGCCCAACGATCGACGGTCGTTATGGTGGTGTTCGTGAGTCGCTCGAAGGTCAGACCTATGCAATGGCTGAGCGTGCTGCTAAGTTCCTCTCAGAAAATATCAAGTACCCAGACGGTACTCCTGTAGAATGTGTGATCTCTGATGGATGTATCGGAGGGATCGCAGAGGCTGCAGCAGCAGCTGATAAGTTCCGTCGTGAAGACGTAGGTGTCTCTCTCACCGTTACTCCATGTTGGTGTTACGGAGCGGAGACGATGGACCAGACTCCACACCTTCCTAAGGCTGTATGGGGCTTCAATGGTACAGAGCGTCCAGGTGCAGTATACCTCGCGGCAGTACTCGCAGGTCACACCCAGAAGGGGCTTCCAGCATTCGGTATCTATGGTAAGGACGTACAGGACGCAGGTGATGAGTCTATCCCAGCAGACGTTCAGGAGAAGCTTCTTCGCTTCGCACGTGCGGGTCTCGCAGTAGCGATGATGAAAGGGCGTACCTACCTCTCGATCGGTGGTACTTCAATGGGGATCGTAGGATCAGTTGTTGATCCTGACTTCTTCCAAGAATACCTCGGAATGAACTCACAAGCGATCGACATGACAGAGATCGTACGTCGTATAGACAAGGAGATCTACGACGAAGAAGAATACAACCTCGCTAAAGAGTGGGTATCTGAGAAGTGTGTCCAAGGAAAAGACTACAACAGTGAAGAGACACAGCGCTCTGCAGAGTCTCACCAACACGAGTGGGAAACATCGATCAAGATGTTCCTCATCTGTCGTGACCTCATGGAAGGTAACCAAAAGCTAGCTGAGAAGGGATTCCCTGAAGAAGCGCGTGGATGGAATGCAATCTGTGCTGGATTCCAAGGTCAGCGTCAGTGGACAGACCACTACCCGAACGGTGACTTCATGGAAGCAATGCTTACGACCTCATTCGACTGGAATGGTAAGCGTGCTCCATACCAAATGGCGACAGAGAATGATGCTCTCAATGCAGTATCAATGATGTTCGGCAACCTCCTCACGAACACGGCTCAGATCTTTGCTGACCTTCGTACGTACTGGTCACCAGAAGCAGTAGAGCGTGTCTCAGGACATAAGCTCGAAGGCGACGCAGCAGGCGGCCTCCTTCACCTCATCAACTCTGGTCCAGCGACTCTTGATGGTACTGGTCAAATGACCGATGCAGAAGGCAACCCTACAATGAAGCCATTCTGGGAAATCACAGATGAAGAGGTAGAGAACTGCCTCAAGGAAACAACGTGGCACCCATCGATCACAGAGTACTTCCCTGGTGGTGGTATGAGCACACGTTATAAGACTAAGGGTGGCATGCCTGCTACGATCCTTCGTCTGAACCTCGTTAAAGGTCTTGGCCCAGCGCTTCAAATCGCAGAGGGTACGACAGTTGAGCTTCCTGACAACGTGCATGATGCTCTCGATGAGCGTACGAACCCAACATGGCCAACAACATGGTTCTGCCCACGTATCACAGGTAACGGTGTCTTCCGTGACACCTACTCAGTGATGAACAACTGGGGTGCTAACCACTGTGTAATGAGCTATGGCCACATCGGTG
>WTJZ01000074.1 GCA_011524615.1 Akkermansiaceae bacterium
TAGACAGAGGTCACTAGCGCTCAGATGTTTCCGAAGGTCGCCGAGAATGAAATAAAACATTTTTAAGAATCCGTGGTGAAATGCTCCACCTTAGCCAACTACTATTAGGTAACCCCACCTAAAGGAAGTCATCTCCCTCTGGTGGATTTCTGAGGACTGCACATGAAGAGGCCACAATATTCACAACGCCAATTTTGGGCATTCATGATGTTCTTACCATCAGGTGTGGGAAAATAACACCTCACTCATATAACCAAAATGCTCTATGTGGAATTTAATCATAGCACTCATCATCACATCTACCGCATACGCGGTTGACATCTACATTCTCGCAGGGGAGTCTAATATGAAAGGCAATAGTACTATTGCTGAATACCCAGAAGAGTATCAGCTACTTCCTACTAACTGCATATACCACTATGAAGATTTCATAGACCAAACTTTAGACGATAGTGACATTAGTTATGGGCTAGAAGTCCCCTTCATGAACTATATCTCTAGTCTCTACACGTCAGAAGAGGTTGTCTTCATCAAATATGCAGTCGAAAACGCAAACCTGCAGAGTGATTGGATAGCTGGCGGAACTGCAGACACCTCTGGAGATGGAGAGGCTTACACGCAGTTACAGAACTATGTCACCACTGCTGTCACTCAACTCCAGACCCAACATCCTGAGAAAAGCTATAACTTTGCCGGCTTCCTCTGGTCTCAAGGTGAGTCCGATGCATTACTCGGACGCACTACCGAAGAATACACCGCCGATTTAACTAATTTCATTGCCGATGTGCGCCTGACATACGGTGATATTCCTTTCATTTTTAACAGACTGTCATCACGAGCCTCGACCATTACAGAGTCAGGAGGGAACATTGCTAACATTCAATTAGCACAAGACGCAGTCAATAGCGGTACCAACGAGACCCAACTATTAAACATTGATGACCTCGACCTCACTGACGGCTTACATTACAGCACTTCTGAACTGATAGAACTTGGTACTAGGTATGCACATAGCATGGAGTCTCTACTATCGAATACTGGCCAGCCAGCGTATCAGGCAAACTCTTTCAAGGTTGGAGAACTTGCGGCCACCCAAGCATCGATTTGGACTCGAACTACAACCACTCCCGAGCCTCTCAATCTAAGCGCCATTACCCCTGTTTATGATGTAGCTCCCGGCATTGATGGCGAAATCCTCATCTCTTGGAATATTAAGGGCCAAAGTAATACATTCCATACTTCCTGGCTGCCAACAGATAGTAACGCGGACTACATTGCCAAGTATACATTAACCGATCTAGAGCCTAATACTACCTACACGATCACGGTACAATCTAGAGCGTTAAACGGAACAAGCATCCTCAGTACCAGGCAAGGGGAGTTCACAACTGCTCCTGCGACGAACGAGATTGATGAAGTCCATGGGGTCGTTCTCACCTGCCAAGAATTCGTCTCCTCCGACGATGACGCTCTAGGGCACAAAGTCTATCAGGAGATCGCACAAAGTAGACCAGATTTCTATGTTCATACGGGTGATATCATCTACTACGATGTTGAATTCAGACATGAAGAGCAACCTGCTGCAACATCTCTAGCCATCGCCCGCCATATGTGGAACAAGACATTCGCTATGCCTTGGCAACGTGACTGCGGAGAAGTCGTTCCTGCTTACTTCATGAAGGACGACCATGATACATACGTCAATGACTGCTACCCAGGAATTCAACAATTTAGTGATATGGGTACCTTTAGCTTTGAAAAAGGCGTTGCCCTCTTTAAGGAACAAACCCCAATCATAGACCTCCCTTACCGTAACTTTCGTTGGGGGCAAGACCTTGAGATTTGGCTCATTGAAGGACGGGACTACCGTAGCTCTAATCTTATGGCTGATGGCCCACTCAAAACAATCTTAGGGGCAGAACAAAAGGAATGGCTGAAACAAGGTATTGCCTCCTCAGATGCGACCTTCAAACTCGTAATCTCACCCACCCCTATCATAGGGCCTGATGCTGCCACGAAAGCCGACAACCACGCTAATGATGCTTTTTTGACCGAAGGTAATGAATTAAGATCATTCTTAGCCTCACAGCCCAATACTTACGTCATCTGTGGCGACCGTCACTGGCAATACGCCTCCATTGACCCAGTCACAAACCTCAGAGAATACAGCTGTGGAGCTGTTAACAAGGCTCACCGTATTGCTGGCCAGTACAATGCGGAATATAACACTTATTACGCTAAAAGAGGTGGATATTTTTCCTTTCACGTAACTCGGTACAATAACATTCCGCAAATCACTTTTAAGTGGCACGACATTGATCTACCAGATTTTAATACAGGGTTAGCTACAATCGCGTATGAAGAGACATTACGACCAGAGGGAGAAGACACGATCAGTATTGTTCGTGACCACATTGCCGATACCGTTAAATTAAGGAAATCATCTATAGCAGGTAAGTACTACTTAATTCAACAGTCTGCAAATTTACAGGATTGGGAGAATGTTGGGATCAATTTAACCACCCATGGCCAAACTCTAGAATTCCCATGCGATAAGGATCGTGACAGACAAATGTACTACAGAGTCATCGAAGCTGATACAAGTTTTAACGTACCGACTCCTCTTTCTCCAAGTCAGACTGATAGCCAAACTACTCTGTTTAGCTCTGCCACTTACTTTAACAGGATGGACTTCGTTCTAGACCTTACTTTTACGATGCCAAGTGTTGTCGATGACTCGACTGATTACTTACTCTACGAAGTTGGTGGATCTGGACGAGGAACCACCATTGGTCTGGTGGACGGGATGCTGACCATTTCAGCAGGCCGTACTGGACAAAGTGTCATTGACCTGCAGTCTGATACGCCTCTCGTCCCAGGTACTGAGTATACCCTCAGATTAGATGCCGTATGTGAGGCCGCTGCTGGTGCTGATAGTATGACCATCTCCATGTGGGCAGCAGATGATACCAATAGTACCGAACTCTACAGTGCCAATGATTTATCCCTAGATGGATTCAGTGGAAGTAACGGCGGGGGGGTGGGAGTCCTCAATAGCACTTACTTCAATAACCAAGGACTTATCCCGTCTACAGATGCTCCTGCTGAAATGCGCATTTATGCCGAAGTCTACGATCCAGATCACGAAATTGGTCTCCTCTATATTCCTGAACTGTCAGCCCCATAAATGACATTCTTTAAACGATTAGTAGAGTATCTTTCCGTACTCTACTTTTTGTCATTCAAGTCCCAAAATGCGCTTAATCCTATCACTCGCCTTACTGACGAGCTTATTTGCTTCACCTCAGGACTCCAGCCTCAAACAACTAGTAGAATCATATGCAGAGATCGCGTACCGCGCATACTCTAAGACATACGACGAGACTCTCCTCCTAGAGACTGCGGTTAGGAACTTTACTGAGAACCCCACGGAGCTAGGATTATTACAATGCCGCCAGCAATGGATTAAAGCGCGATGGGCGTACTCACAGACTGAAGTGTTTCGCTTCTATGATGGCCCTATCGACGGCCCTTTAGGTTTAGAAACGAGAATCAATGCCTGGCCTATTGATGAGGCCTTTATAGACTATGTACAGCATCAATCTACCGGTATTATCTCTTCATACTCACAGCACGTAGTCGCGCAGGAGTTCCCAAGTATTAATGCCCAGGCCCTGATTGAGCTTAATAATAACGAAGGTGGGGAACAAGACGTTTGTGTCGGCTTTCATGCCCTAGAATTCCTCCTCTGGGGACAAGATCTGCACACAGAATCTGCAGGTACACGACCACTGTCCGACTTTACATCAGCCTCTCATGCACATCGGCGATGCCAGTTTCTACAGGCATGTTCTTCGCTACTCTCCTTAGATATCGTTAGGTTAGTCGATGCGTGGACGCCTGACCGCTCCAATTACCGCCAACAATTCTTATCAGACCCTCCAACCGGCTCATTACGGAAGGCCATTAAAGGGATGAGTATGCTTTCAGGGTTTGAGTTAGCAGGAGAGAGACTAGCGGTTCCTTATGATACCCAATTCCAGGAAGACGAGCACTCTTGCTTCTCAGATACGACCCACTACGACCTTATCTATAACATCAAAGGGCTACAAAACCTGTGGTTTGGACAATATGAAGACTACCGCACCCTCGGCCTCCATTCTATCGCACCACCAGATCTCTCAACACAAATTTCGGCGCAACTGAACCTCTGTGAACAGTTAGCAAAGGCCATTCCTGAACCTTTTGATCAAGCAATTTTAGGGGCAGATGATAGCCCAAACCGTATTGCTATCCTCTCATGTATTCGTGCCCTAGAGCACTTAAGCTCTATGCTCTCTAACATTCCATTATAATGTATACTTGGATCCTCTCATTTTTGATTTCTCTTACTCTGACAGAAAACCATTACTCAGGCGGCACTACAACGAACTTCTCTACAAGCAATAAAGCGTTTTCCCTCCCTCTTAATGGTCTCTCAGGCACTACTCTACGACATCATTCGATTGGTAACTCCTTCTTCAATAAGAACTGGATTACCGCACCCGCCTCAGCAACAAGTCGTGACGGCCTTGGTCCTCTCTACAATGCGAGATCATGCTCAGCCTGCCACCTAAATGATGGAAAAGGCTACCTAAAGAGCCCCCTGCATAAAAGAGCTGGTACTGTCATCAAATTACAAAATAATAAACATAGAGGTGATCCAACTTATGGCGTCCAATTCTCCGAATTCTCGATTAATGGAACCAATCCTGAGATCAACTATTCCCTCAAGTCTCAACCTCTTTCCCCCTTTCGCAGGCTCCTCTCTATTGAGATTGACGACCTCTACTATGGGGCTCTTGATTCTAACACGCATTTCAGTATTCGACTAGCACCGCCAGTCTTTGGTCTAGGCCTCCTACAGGCTATTGATGAAGAA
The DNA here is from genome assembly GCA_011524615.1 of Akkermansiaceae bacterium. Classification (GTDB taxonomy): domain Bacteria; phylum Verrucomicrobiota; class Verrucomicrobiia; order Verrucomicrobiales; family Akkermansiaceae; genus WTJZ01. The sequence continues at coordinate 4,922 of WTJZ01000074.1, forward strand.
GATATCCTCTCACATGCTGATCCAGGTGACCTCGATCAAGACGGCATTTCTGGACGTCCCAATCTTGTATGGAATCACGTCACTCAACAAAAACAAATCGGTCGCTTTGGGTTCAAAGCATCTCAACCTGACCTACGACACCAGACGGCCGACGCATTCAATCATGATATGGGGCTCACCTCTTCTCTCTTTCCTGAAGAGAACTTTACCCCTACGCAACGAAAGGCGTGGAGCTCTATACATCTCGACCCTGTAGACGTTAGTGATCAGGTTCTTGAACGCGTCACCACTTATCTGCAGACTCTATCTCCACCCGCTCGTCGCAATGCTAATGATCCAACCGTTCTTGAGGGAGAACGTATCTTTCACAGAATCGGATGTGCGCAATGCCACATTCCTCAGTTCACCACTTCTGAGGTAACCGATATCCCATTATTATCGAATCAAGTGATTCACCCTTACACTGACCTCCTGCTACACGATATGGGGCCAGGATTAGCAGACGGCTTTACCCCGTCGCAAGCAGAAGGCTCAGAATGGCGTACTCCTCCATTATGGGGCATAGGCCTACAACTCGTCGTCAGTAACCATAATCACTTTCTCCATGACGGGCGCGCACGGAATATCCGAGAGGCTATTCTATGGCATGGAGGTGAGGCACGCTCTAGCAAACTCAAATACGAGCAACTAAGTCATGAAGAATACATCCTACTTCATAAATTCTTAGAAAGCTTATAAAAGAGGCTCTTCTGCAATTTTCATGGCCCCATATCCAGCTTTCCGCAATAGAATAAGATGGTAATCCCACAGACCATCTCTCTTTACAGCTAGGTCAGCCCCTTGTTGAGCAGCTTTTCTACGACTTCACTCCTCCCTCTAAATCATTAACGACGGAGACATAATCATACCCAGACCTAAAGCCCTACTCATCCATTCCTAGCCAAGACATCTCAAGCTCTCGGCGTTCTACAGCCATCTTCATTCGCTCGTGAGCTTGTCTCCAGTTAATCCTGAGCAGATTGAAAGTTGATATGAAATTTTGGCGCATTGGAGTACTTTGATAGCAAGAACTCAAACTGGAAAGTGCAGCGCGAGTGCTTACGCGTTCAGTACGCTTTCACCATTGTCACGCATTGCATCGCATCTAGGTGCGCTATTCACACACAGAACCTAAGCCATAAATCTCTGCTTACTTCCCACATGCACCTTGTGCCTCTGCATAGACCAGAGATGTTATGATATTGGTGAAAACTGAGATCAAGGCCAA
>WTJZ01000309.1:0-3098 GCA_011524615.1 Akkermansiaceae bacterium
GGAGCTCGAGGAAGATATTGGCCTCCTTGGTCTCGGAGAGCTTACGGATCGGATCTCGACCACTCTGGGAGAACAGCATCACGAGGAGGGGGAACCCAATAATGAGGGCGAGAGAGATGTAGACCTGAGCCTTGTCTCTGAAGAAGACCTTCCAGCGGCGGTCGAGGAGGGTTGCTGTTTGTTGGAAGAAGTTTGGTTGCTTTCGGTCGGATTCGAGCGGGCTCGTCTTGAGCGCATCTCCAGGAGGGAGGCAGAAGGACTCACGATACTCCTGCCAGCATTCGTGCCATTGTTCAGGCTCTAGTTGTGGGAGCTGGAGGTAGATGCCACTAGGAGTGCGCGCCTTGAAGTACTTCATGACCTTGGTCGGTGGGCCATGATAGGCGAGGACTCCATTATAGAGGACGATGACGGCATCGTAGTCCTCGAGATTCTCTAGAGAGTGAGTGACAGAGAGGACGAGCTTATTATGCTTCTTAGCGAGGGACTTGAGGAGTTTAACGATTTGAGCCTCGGAGTTCATGTCGAGACCGCTCGTGACCTCGTCACAGAGGAGGATGTCAGGGTTGGCAGTGAGCTCGATCGCGAGGCTGAGGCGGCGCTTTTGCCCTCCTGAGAGAACTTTGACAGCCTTGTCTGCGAGTTCCGTGAGTCCTGTTTGGTGTAGGATCAGCTCGATGTGTGCATCCAGCGCAGATCCTCTTGTGCTGATTCGGAGCTGAGAGGCGTACCGGATATTCTCCATGACGGTGAGATCCTCGGAGGCGATGGAGAACTGTGGGACATAGCCTAGCTCACAGGGGGCGAAGTCCTTTTCTTCCAGATCCTGCCCCTTCCAGACAATTCGTCCTTCACTAGTGTCATTCATCCCAGCAATGGTCTTAATGAGAGTGGTCTTGCCACACCCTGAGGGGCCGACAATCGCAACGAGTTGTCCTGGTTCGAACTCGGCAGTGATCTCGTTGAGGAGAGTCAAAACCTTGCCCTTTGGGTAGACCCTGGTCGTTACTGAATGAAGAGAAAGCATGTGGCAATAGTGATAAAATGGGATTGAACAGAAGGAAAAGCTAATTCTTGCCACAAGTCGTAAAAAAGTGTTTTGTTTAGCTATGGATAAAAAGAGTTTTTTGGGGAAAGGGTTGCTTTTGCTCGGATTGGTTGTGTTCGTGGCGGTGGTCGGAGCATACTTCTGGATGCAGTCCTATATCAAAAGCGAGAAATTTAATGATGTTATCGCAGGGGCTCTCTCACAGAAGCTAGGAGGAGAGGTAGAGATCGCGCCTACTCAGTGGGATGGCTGGGGTGTGTCGACGGAGCAGATCGCGGCGCCAATGGGAATCGGGTTTGAGGACTTACGCGTAGAGCGTCTCTCTCTCGAGATTGACCCGAGAGGCTTCTTTGATCGCGTGTGGCGTGTGCCTGATGTCCATGTGCGAGAGTTAGCGGTGCAGGTCGGAGGCGGTCATGAGCCAGTCGCGGCGGAACCAACGGATCCCGAGCTCTCCGCTCCTAAGCAGGAGTCGGCACGAATGGGGTGGCTTCCGCGAACGGCGGAGGTCGATTATGTCAAGGTTGATAACTTTCATGGTAGACTCCACGAGCAGCTGCAGTGGGATCATGTCGGGCTCCAGCTCAGTCGAGAGAGTGAGGACTATCTCTACCAACTCACGCAAGGGGAGCTGGTGCATCAGGCGATGCCACAGCTACAGTGGGTGGTCCGAGGGGTAAAAGGACGCCTCAAGAAGGAAGAGTTCTTCCTGAATGAAGGGCAGTTCACGGGAGCAGGGCAATCGCAATTATCTCTGTCAGGAGAGGGAGATTATCAAGGCGGGCTCAATCTCGCGGGGCAGCTCCAAGCGCTACCGCTCTCCGAAGTGCTCAAGGAGGACTGGCAAAAGCGTGTCAAAGGGGCGTTAGAGATGCAGTTCACCGTAGTGCGAGACGAGCAGATGAAGATCGAAGGAACGTGTGAAGTCCTAGATGGCATGCTGACGGCGCTTCCGATCTTGGATAAGATCGCGGATAAGACGAAGGTGCAGAACTTTCGCCAGATTCAGTTTGATACCTTGACCTCGGAGATGACGCATGTGGACGGGGTGACTCAGTTCTCGAATATTCAGGCGATCAGTACGGGGCTCTTAAAAGCGACGGGGGAATACACGCGAGACGGCAAGCAGTCATGGGGTGAGTTCCAAGTAGGCATCCATGAGAGTGTGATGAAGCGTATGCCAATAGGGTCTAAAAAGGTATTCTCCGAGCAACGGGATGGGCACTACTGGACGTCGATCAAGGTCTCCGAGTCTGACGGGGTGTGGAAGGAGGATCTCAGTGGTCGGGTCTTACCCGCGATCGCGATGGCACTCTTGCAGGCTGCGCCTGATACCGCGGCAGGAGTACTGCAGGGAGCTGCCTCTCTGATTTCGGGGGACGAGGATAAGGGGATTCGCCCCTCTGATGTGCTCGAGACGGGTGAGAAGCTCATCGAGACAGGTGTTAAGTCTCTCTTCGATCTACTGGGGGACTAGGGTCTTGGTTTAGTGGGGGAATAAAGTTGAGAAAAATGAGTGCACTTGGTCGAAACGGTGGCTAAGTGAGGGTATGTCAGAAAATACTCCAGTCATCATTGGTGGCACAATCGCGATTGATAATGTGCAGACACCGACGGCCTCAGCGGATAATGTTCTTGGTGGATCAGCTGCCTTTGCGGCGGTCTCATGCTCTTATTACACCGATGCGACCCATCTTCTCGGGGTTGTCGGCTGTGACTTTCCTCAGCAGTATCTCGACCTCTTTACGGCTAAGGGAGTGGATCTCAAAGGTATCGAGCATTCCGAGAAGGAGTCATTCGTCTGGACGGGTAAGTATCTGGACGGGATGGCAGAGCGTGAGACTCTGGACGTGGCGATCAATGTCCTAGAGGACTGGCAGGTAAAGGTGCCAGCTGAGGTCGCAGACTGTCCGATCGTCGTGCTCGCTAATATGTCACCTCAGAACCAGCTCGAGATGCTAGCGCAGATCACCGCTGAGAAGTCGTTCGTGATAGCTGACACGATGGATCTCTGGATGAACATCGCGAGAGAGCAGCTTACGGAAGTCCT
>WTJZ01000309.1:3198-6186 GCA_011524615.1 Akkermansiaceae bacterium
TCGACCCGCATGCTAGAGACGGCGACCAAGGCTACACTCGACGATCGGATGGCGGCGTTGAAGGAGATGAGCTGCTGGTAAGTACTGAGCGAAAGGGTGAGAATCTTTTCACTTTATCACTGACAAGAGGGGGGCTGCTGCGTTATGACAGCGCTCCCTCTTTTTGTTTCATGTTTCAGAAGTTTTCCAACGATCAAGACTGCAAGGCCCGTACGGGAGAGTTGACGACACCACATGGTAAGATTCAGACCCCTATCTTTATGCCTGTTGGGACGCAGGCCACGGTCAAGACGCTCCACCCTGATGAGGTAGATGAGCTTGGGGCTCAGGTCATTCTGGGCAATACTTACCACCTATGGCTCCGTCCAGGGCATGAGACGATTCGTGAGCTAGGAGGGTTACACAAGTTTTCCGGCTGGGATAAGCCGATCTTAACGGATTCTGGAGGGTTCCAGGTTTGGTCACTCGCTAAGCTGCGCAAGATCTCAGAAGAGGGGGTTACCTTCCAAAACCACATTGACGGCTCTAAGATGATGCTCAGCCCAGAGGTCAGTATGGAGATCCAGTCTGCTCTAGGATCCGATATCTCGATGCTCTATGATGAGTGTCCACCGTACCCATGTGACCGTGCCTACGCCGAGGAGTCTACCGATCTCACGACGCGCTGGGCGAAGCGTTGTAAGGAGTGGCACCTCGCTAATAAGCCGGCTGCTGGTGGCGCAGATCAAGCGACCTCAGAGGCGGACCGTCAGCTCCAGTTCGGAATCGTACAGGGTTCCGTCTATGCAGATCTACGAGAGAAGTCGGCCCGTGCGTTGACTGACCTCGACTTCGATGGATACGCTGTCGGTGGCGTCTCCGTGGGGGAGCCCGAGGTCGAGATGTTCCGCGCGATTGATAATGCGGTTCCGTTCCTCCCTGATAATAAGCCGCGTTATGCGATGGGGCTGGGGACACCTCCTCAGATCCTAGAGATGATTGGTCGAGGCGTAGATATGTTTGACTGTGTTCACCCGACTCGCTGTGCACGTCATGGACAAGCCTTTACCCCTCACGGAACGATCAATATCAAGAACGAAAAGTTCGCCAAAGATCCGCGACCTATCACCGAAGACTGCCATCCGCACTTGAGAAGATTTAGCCGTGCTTATTTGCGCCATTTGTTCCGTGCGAATGAAATTCTCGCTTTAAGGTTGCTTTCTTTCCATAATCTGCATTTCTACTTGAATCTAACAAAGCAGGCTAGAGAGGCGATTGAGCAGAACCGTTTCGTGGAATTCAAGGAGGATTTCACTCAGCGATATAACGCTAAAAACTTTTCATAACCTGTAACGACTTTCACAAAACACTCTAAGATAGAACCATGACAGACACATTATTCCTACTCGCAGAAGGTGGGCAAAACCCTATTGAAGGCCTTGTTAGCAGCGGATTTCTCTTCCCGATCGCTCTCATCTTGATGTTCTACTTCCTCATTATCCGTCCACAGCAAAAGCAAAAGAAGGAGCATGAGGCACGCGTAGAGGCTCTTAAGAAAGGTGACAAAGTCATCACCAATGGCGGTATCCATGGCGTCATCAACCACAAGAGTGAAAAGACCGTGAGCCTTCGCATTGCAGATGGTGTATTCATCACGATTGAGTCTGCAAATATCTCTACAATTGTTTCTGATGAAACAAAAGGCGCTGACGCTAAGTAATTATCTCTTAAAAGAAACTGAACTATGGCTAATCTAATCTTCATAGCAGGGCTCCTCTTACTGGGGGCCTTACTCTGGTATGTCTTCGCAGAACGCGATGTGACGAAAAAGAAAGTTGGTACGGGGCTTACACTTGGTGTGATCATCGCAGCGTGCCTCACCCTCTTCCCATTCGAGAAGACTCTTGAGAATGGTGATGTGGTGACGAGCCTCAAAGGAGGTATCGATATCGTAGGTGGTACTTCTTACACCGTTCGTATCGACCCTAACATTGACGAGAAGACAGGCAAGCCTCTGCCAATTACTGCGGATGCAGTGAAGTCAGCGGTAACGACGATCGAGAAGCGTCTGAATGCTTCTGGAGGTAAGGACCTCTTCATCCAACAGCAAGGGGATGACCGTATCATCGTAGAGATGCCAGGTGTCAGTGAGCAAGAAGCGGCAGAAGTTCGTGAGACCCTTCAACAGGTAGCACGTCTCGAGATTCGTCAACTTCACCCACAATCAGCTCAGCTTGCCGCACAGGTCAAGGCTGGTAAGCAGCGTGTCCCTGGATATGAGCTCAAGGAGTACACCTTCAAGAATGATGACGGTCAGGATATCACCATGGATATTCTTCTGAACCGTCGTATCGTCGTTGGTGGTGACAGTGTACAACGCGCTTCTGTCGATCCAGCACAGCGAGGAGTAGTCAACATCAAACTCGACAGTGAAGGTGGTAAGAAGATGCTCCAAGCGACCAGCAGCATGACTCTTGGTCGTGACCAAATGGCTAACGTGCTCGATGGTGTCGTGATCAATGTCGCAACTGTCCAAGGAACGTTTGGTTCAAACTTCTCTATCAGCGGTCTTAATGAAGCAGGCGAGGCTCAGAAGGTCGCTAACGCGCTCGAGAACCCTCTCAAGAACCCTCTCGTGATCGAAGAAGCTCGTGAAGTATCAGCTCGTCTTGGTAAGGCTACGGTTTCACAAGGGATCACCGCTGGTCTCGCGGGACTCGCTCTTACTCTTGTCTTCATCCTCTTCTACTACCGCTCGGCGGGTCTTATCGCGATTCTTGGCCTCGTTGTGAATGTCTTGATTCTCTTTGGCATCATGGCGATGTTCGGCTTCACCTTTACCCTTCCTGGTATTGCAGGTATCATCCTGACGATCGGGGTAGCAGTCGATGCTAACGTACTCATCTACGAGCGTCTCCGTGAGGAGATGGCGGCAGGTAAGTCAGTCAAAGGAGCGATTAAGACAGCATACGAAAAGGCCTTCTCAGCGATCTTCGATGCGAACATCAC
>WTJZ01000067.1 GCA_011524615.1 Akkermansiaceae bacterium
GGTGAGAGTTCTGGATTGCTCTCGAGTTCAAAACTTTTCGCATTTGAGCCTTCCATGGTTTCATAAGGTTGAGGGACTAGAAGAGGTGATCTTACCAAATTATATGGATCTGGCTGAACGTGAGCTCATCCAATCAAAGCTTGGTTCAGGAATCCAGTGTCATTAAGGGGACTGGGTGGGGAGTGCGCGCGTGGTGTCACTTCCGTCGTTGGGAGGAGTTTTATTGATGAAATTAGGGGGGTATTTATGTGATTTTACACCATAGGTTTGTATAGAGCTAAGGGGGAGCTGCTTATGATAGAGTAATGGGGCATTAAGCATCCAAAAGTAGAATTCCTGATATATGACGAAACACAGCTCCCTCAATCAATTTTTGGTCAGTCTGCTCCCTCGGCAGAATGCTAGACGTGCCGAATATGATCGCTTACAGCAGCCTCTTTTTGCTCAGAAAATGCGCTTTAAATGTCTGGTGTGTTTCTTAGGGAGTGCACTTTATGTCTTATTAGTGGGATTGGCAGAAGCTCAAACTCTCAGCGATGTGGGAACGACCGCTACTACAGAGGATTATTCGGGAGCTGACTTTTCTGGGGAATCAGTGACGATTAGTGTTTCTAGCTGGGGGCGTGCGGACAACTTTTCGGGAGCTGATTTTACAGGAGCTAACTTTACGATTAATTCGGTCAACCAGCCGATGTTAGATTCGAATATTGCAGGAGCTGATTTTACCGGGGCGACCTTTAATTGGACCCCTGATGGCTATATGAGTTTGCTCCGGCAGCAGACGGCGAGATTGACAGGGACTCGTTACTCATATGCTAACTTTTCAGATACGGTGTGGAATATTGTATTGAGCCGTAGCACGTTTCGGAATTCTACGTGGTTTAATGATGGTGCGGGAGCGACAAGTGCGGCGAGTGCCGCGAATGTCTTGAACCTTTCGGGCGCTGATTTTAACTTTTCTGGTACGGACACGAGTCTGGCGGATGATGTGGGCGCATTGTTGATTGCTAATCTAGGTGGATTCGATGGGACAACCGCAATTGGAGCATACTATGATGACGAGTTCCTAGCGAACAACTATAGTAGCTTTGGCTATGCGAGCGCGCAGGCGCTCGAGGATGCGATGGTCCTCGCGGGTTGGCAGTATCTCGCGGATGGGGTATCCCCGACGTTTCACTTCTATGATATCAGCTCTTCTGCGACTGTACCCTTTGATTCTACGACAGACCGCTTAATGAACGGAAGTAATCTCCTCGCTTGGGGATCGGGACAGTTGACTCTGAGTGATACGAGTAACCTATCAGGGATCGACTTTACTGCTTTGGGGCTAGATTCTTGGGCCATCTATGGCTTATCGGCGAGCAGTAATACTGTGTGGGATTCTGCGAATTTGGCAGGGATGTCGATTAGCGTGGAGAGTAACAACTTTGGCTACAACGACTCCATGGTTGGGATTAACCTCTCAGGTGCCACGGTGACTACGAGTGTGAACCAGCCATTCTTCGGCGTCGACCTGACGAGTGCAAATCTCTCTGGAGCGGTCTTTAACATTACTCCCTCTGCTGGAGCGGTGAATGCCTTTAGAGATGCTACATTAGTGGGAGCAGACTTCTCTGACTCGGTGTGGAACTATGTGACGAGTGGGACGCTCACGAGCACGACCTTATTTGAGAACGGGACAGCGGGACTCAGTGCGGATAATAAGGAAGACGCTCCTACCTTTGAGGGGGCTAATCTGGCGTCAATTACAGGAGCGGCAAAGACGGCGATCATTGCGAATTTAGGCGGCTTTGATGGTGATGTCGCGATCGGGGCTAAGTATAATCATACGACGTTAACGCTCTCAGGATGGACCTCCGCGGAGTTAGATGCTGCGGGGTGGCAGTATGTATTCGATGAGAGCCTACTTAGTGATGCGGTGGCACAATCTGGCGATGTCCCAATCGTGTTTAACCCAGACGCTGCGATTGATAATATAGAGGTGCTGATGGCTGGTGGTGCTGCTCACAATACAGGGCAATCCATGAGATATGATAATCTCGCGGCGAAGCACTTCTGGATGGATGACTTCAATGACCGAAGCGATTGGTTCCAATGGGAGATCAGTCTGAGCGAAGCAGCTGAGTATCATGTAGATGCATTACTCAGAACGAATACGGCGGGAGAGTCGTTTAGCCTCTCGGTGGTCGAGACGGGCGAGACCCTAGAGTTCGAGAAGTCAGATACAGGTTGGCGTAAGCTCGATGCGGGGACGATCTCCTTACCTGCGGGGACGAGTACCCTCCGGTTACTCCGTACGAGCGCCGTGGCGAATGTCGAGATCAAGTCCCTAGAGCTCGTCCGTGCTAGTGACTATGCGGCGTACTTACAGCGTATCAGTGACTTTAAGGTCGATACCACCTGGTTTAGCCAAGCGGGATATGGGCTCATGTTCCAAGCTGGAGCTTGGGGGTATCCTCAGGCAGAGGAGCCAGCGCTTCCAAGAGATCAAGTCGTGCGTAAGACTCTGGAAGAGTATACGAATGACTTCGACCTAGATTCCTTTATCGAGATGGTGAAAGGAACAGGAGCATCGTATGTGATCTGGTCATTGACCTGGGCGGAGTACCTCATGTGTGCCCCGATTGAGGCTGTTGATACATACTTTGGTCACAGTGATAATACCGCGACACGTGACTTAATCGGGGAGATGGCTGATGCGCTCGATGCTGAGGGGATTAACTTCATGCTTTATTACCACCGAGGGGAGGCAGAAGATGTGCCTTGGTTCCAGGAACCAGCATACCCACTGACTGAATTTACAGCACGAGGTACCGGTGATCGGAGTGTCTTCTTTGATAGCTGGGAGGCGATCATTACAGAGGTCGGTAACCGTTATGGGGAGAAGCTAGATGGTTGGTTCATCGATGGTGGTCTCGTCTACTACCCAGCTCCATTTGAGCGGTTTGGAGCCGCGCTCCGTGCTGGTAATGCTAATCGTCTTATCTCCTACAACCCATGGGTGGTGGCGAGGTACACAGACTTCCAAGACGTCATGTTTGGGGAAGGTCATATTGGTGGGCCGATCAATGGTAGTGCCCCTGCTGGAGGGGACGGGATCTTAATTGGTGGGAAGAATGAAGGACTGCTCCAACACGGGATGTTCGAGATGGAGAATGCATGGGGGGTGACGAACCCGAACCAAGCGATCAATACTCATGTGACTCCGGAGGAAGGGGTTACTTATGTGGCAAACTCGAAAGCGATTAATGTTCCGATCAGTTTTAACATGATGATGTGGGAGGATGGTACGGTTTCGGAGGATTCACTCGCGGTCTTTGATGCGATCCAAGGGATAGAGCCCGTGGATCCTGAGACGACGGAGATCAGTACTGCGACGACAATGGACTTCTCATCTGATACCGATGTGCTGAGTAATACGAATGGCATTACCGCATGGGGAACGAGTCACCTGATCCTCAATGATGGTAGTGATCTAGAAGGTGTAGACTTTACAGCACTAGGGATTACCTCTTGGACGAACAATAGCTTTGGCTCCTCTGCCGTGACGAACTTTAATAGTGCGAACCTGAGTGGGCTCCAGCTTACGTTTAGTGGTCATAACTTTGGTTACAATGATACCATGGTGGGGACGAACTTCTCGGGAGTGACTCTGGATAATGATGGTGGCTATAACCAGTTCTTCCTCTTCACAGATCTCCGGTACGCGGATTTCTCGGGAGCGACTCTGAACATTTATCCTGATGGCGTGAGTATGAATGCCTTTAGAGGAGCGCAGTTAACTGGTGCAGACTTTACTAATATAACGTGGGGTGTGTCTACAGCGGGAGCGACTAGCTTGGTGGCGAACTTCTTCTCAGGTGGTCCTGGGTCGACCTCTGCTGCTGATAAGCATCTGGCCGTCAACTTTGAGGGCGCGGACTTAAGTCTGATCGTAGGCGATGCTAAGACGAACATGATCAACAATCTAGGGGGCTTTGATGGCTCTACCCCGATCGGAGCACTCTATAATCAGTCGACCTTGGATAACTCTGGGTGGACCTCTGCTGAACTAGACGCTGCGGGGTGGCAAGATACGACAGGAGTGGTCACGACGAGCTATAGTATCACAGAGGCTTCATCGATTCTCTTTGATTCGTCCTTACATGCGTTGGAGAACTCCACTCTGCTCAGTAATTGGGGCTTAGGTCATTTGAATATTTCGGATGGTAGTAATTTGACAGACGTCGATATTGCGGGCTTGGGAGTGACCTCATGGACTAGTAATACCTTTGGGACCTCTGTGGTGACAGTCTGGGATGGGATCAACCTCTCGGGAATGACTCTTAACTTTAGCGGTCATAACTTTGGGTATAACGATTCCATGGTGGGTGCGGACTTCAGTGGTACTACCATCTACAATGACGGTGGTTATAATCAGTTCTTCCTCTTTACAGACCTGACGGATGCCGACTTCTCGGGGGCGACTCTGAATATCACTCCTAATGGAGTTAGAATGAATGCCTTTCGAGATGCTGTACTGACAGGGGCTGACTTCTCTCATATCACGTGGGGTGTATCCACTGCTAGTGCTACGGACCTAGTCGCCAACTTCTTCTCAGGAGGTCCTGGGACAACCGGAGTGGCTGATCGTGATCGCGCGGTGACCTTTGAAGGGGCTGATCTATCATTGATTACGGGGGACGCGAGGACCAATATGATTACTAACCTCGGTGGGTTCGACGGAGACATCCCAATCGGGGCCAAGTTTGACAAAAGGATGCTAAGAAGCTCTGCGGGATGGACGCTGAGTGAACTTCTTGATGCGGGCTGGCAGTTTATGGCTCCTCGACCACGTATTACGAAACGTGATGAGGGCTTCGAAGTGATCATCTCAGATCTACCAGAAGAGGCCAATGTGAAGGTGCAGAGAGCGAATAGTCTAGACGGTACTTGGGAAGACGTGACTGATCCTGTTACGGGCTCGAGTGACGTGTATTGGATGCTCGAGAATACCCAAGAGAAAGCGTTCTACCGCATCGTTGTTGACTAATTTAAACGGCCTCGATGAGGAGGCACTCACAGCCTGTCTGATGATCATAGAGTCAGGCTTAATTCTATAATTCTACACAGATAATCACTGCAAAACACTATAATGATACTACGCTTTTCACCAGATAGAAGACCGGAACAGCCGAGCCGTGCGGGGTTCGCTCTTATTGCTACCTTATCCATCATTGTTCTCCTCGCGTTTGTGATGGTGGGGCTGATGACGATTGGTAGCACGAGTAGTCGAGCATTAAAGCAGGCAGAGGAGTCTCAGAAGGCCAAGGAGCATGCGCAACTTGCCCTAGTAGAGGCTCTCAATACTCTTCAATCGGTAGCTGGGCATGATACGCGGATCACAGCTCCTGCTGATATCTCAGCTGGAGGTGTACGTCAGGTGACGGGGGTATGGAGGTCATGGGAGGGACTGGATCGCGATGTGGCCAATGGCTTCCCTCTCGTGCCACCTTATGCGGAGAAGTCAGCCTCAGCGGACGCGACGGACCCTAATAATGAGGGGCGCTTTCTGCGTTGGTTGATCTCCGATGAGACGAGGGCATACAACCCTAATCTGCCACCAGCAGTGACTGCGAGCGCTACTAGTATCCCTCTGCTGAGTACAGGGTCTGTCGGAACGACTAACCCGCAAGACGAAGTGCACGTAGAGCCTACCGCAGTAGATGGGGGAACGATTGCATGGTGGATCCAAGGTGAGAATACCAAGTCTCTCATCGCACAACCTTTGGCAAATCCACAGTCCAATAGTGAATGGAGTGATCGTCTCGCCTCCACTGCTCAGCCGAATGTCGGGGTTTATGGATTAGACGCTACGATGAATCTCGATAAAGTGCTTGGGCTAGACGGGCTTAACCTCGCGGCGGAAAGCGAGTCGACTAATCTAAGAGAGCTAACCAGTACGAGCTATCATGATATGACGGTCTATGCGAAGGGGCTGCTCACCAACGCCTCCACTGGTGGATGGAAGAGGGACCTCTCACTACTCTCAGAGACCTGGGATCAACTCCCTCAGAACGACCTCTCGATGTTCACACTGGAGCCTGGAGTAGAGAACCAAGCCCTCAAGTCTAATAATGGGTCGAAGGCGGTAGGGTCATTGATTTACCCATGGGCAGGAGCGGGTACAGCTTCT
>WTJZ01000236.1:0-6966 GCA_011524615.1 Akkermansiaceae bacterium
AAGAAACTCGGGGCTGGGTCTGTCCCAATAGCATGAATGCAGAGCCAAAAGCCGAGTCCATAGAAGACTGACAGGAGCAGATACTCAGCAAGTGCTCTAGCAGAGATCTGCCACTGGAGTAATCCTCGACGAAGGTCTGTGGTCGCCTTGAGAAGCTTAGTCCGTACGCCTAAGGTGTCCTTAAGGAGGACAATGAGCGCAGTAATGGAGGCTAGCGCTACTACTATGATCAGAGCGATAGGGGGAACCTGTATTCTCTCGAGATAGATGAGGGCGACATTGCGCAGACCAGGAGAGATGAGTGCGCCTATGAGTCCGAGGAGTCCCCATCCGGCAACCGTGATGATCAGCTCTAGGGCGAGGCTGAGTCCTCCATTAGTCTTATTCAGACCGATACGCTTAGCCTCTACGACTCTAGAAGCGTACCCCCAGATGCCTCCAGGAAGCCATCTCATGGCCTCACACTCTATCCAGAGAGCTGCTGCTCTAAGTCGGTTAGGAGTAGCTCCAACGATGCGTGAAACGAGGCCCCAGACAGAGGCATTGACGACTAGGTAGATGAGGGCGACGAGTGCACTGGCGGAGAGTAGTAACCAATCCGCATTAGCGAGGGCTGCAGCAAGCTTACCCCTCAGTGCCCATAGTCCGTACACCATGAAGGCGAGGACTAGAAAGAAGAAAAAGGGCTTAAGCTTTTGGAGCGCTTTTTTCATAATGGTAATCTAGGTAGTCGGGAGTGCGGCAGGCGAGACCTGAGGCTGGTGAGACTGTTGACCGATGTAGACATCGATGGTCGCATTGACGATGCGATCCCAGTCAAAGACCTGTTGACAGAAGTCGAAGCCTTGGTTGGCGAGGTTCTGTGCGAGTTGCTGGTCATCGAGGACTCTCTGAATCGCTCCAGCTAGTGCGTCAGCATCCTTCTCCGGAACGAGGAGTCCTGTTTCCTCATGTTTGATAATGTCCACGATGCCACCAACTTCAGACGCAACGACGGGCTTACGGTGGCGGAGTGCCTCGATAAGAACAACACCGAGTCCTTCGGTATCTCCTCGGTCATCAAAGATAGCAGGGTGAACGTAACAGGTACATGTGTGGTAGAGTTCGGCGAGCCTCTCACTAGAGACAAATCCAGCCCACTCAACATGCTTGTCCAGTCCCATCTCGGTGGTGAGTTGCATCCATTCTTCCTTACAATCGCCTTCACCGGTGATGACCACTTGTACGGGTTGCTTCTCTAGGATCTTCGGTAGTGCTTGGAGGAGAAAGTGGAGCCCCTTGCGCTGGATGAGTCGACCACAATTCAGAAGGAGGGGAGGAGATGCGGGGACTGGAGGGGAAGATCCAGCATCCGCAGCTGTCACGGTCGCGCCGTATGGGAGGATGTTGATCTCTGTGTTATACAGCTTCTTGATCTCGTTAGCGGTATGTGAGCTATTAGCGCAGTTCGCATTAGCGGTGGATAGGAGCCATGAAAGGGCTTTTCTGATCACGCCACTGTTACGAGCAAGTGCTAGCTCTGCTCCGTGGCAGGTCATGACGATACGTTTGCCCAGAATCTTTTGGGGCAATAGAGTCATAAAGCCGTGGGGGAAGGGCCAGTGACAGTGGATTACGTCGAAGTTATGCTTAAGCGACCAGTAAAAGACGGAGATCATTCCCATCAAGATGTAGGGAATGGCGAGGAGTTTAAACAGTGGGGAGTTCTGCTTATTCGGGGCGCCCTCGTCATGAGTGAGGGTCTCCCATTCCTTAGGGGCATATCTCCAGCGTAATACCGGAACTCCATCGATGGAGTGGTTCTTGAGTGCCTTCCATGACGGTGCGAGGACAAAGACGTCATGACCAGCCGCTGCGCATCGGTTGACAGTTTCGCGTTGCCATGGAACCCCTGGATCATCTTGGGATCGAGGATAGGTTGAGCCTAGGACCGCGATTTTGAGTTTCTTCTGGGGCATGGTGGTTTAGCTAGCAACTACTTGAGACTTAGGGCGAAGAGCTCTGCTGGCGTCCAGTGCCTGATTGACAGTGTTCAGCAGGTTGACTTTTTTGACTGGTTTAGAGAGGAAGTCGAAGCCTCCAGCTTTGATGGCTTGGGCACCATCGGCCGCTTTTTCTGAGGCTGAGAGGATGACGACTTGTGTCTTTGGAGCCAGTTGCTTGATCTTAGGGAGAACATCGAGACCTGACATCCCAGGGAGATAGATATCGAGGAGGACGACATCGGTCTCTGGAGTAATGAGTTCTAGGGCTTGCTCGGCGGTTTCGGCAGGAGTTGTTCTCCATCCTTCTGCTTCTAGAATTCTTTTAGTAAGGGCTCTCGTAACGGTATCATCGTCAGCAACAATGATGGACGGGAAGCTATGAAGTGACTTAGCTGCAACAGGTTGCTCAGAGGCTGCGTTCATCTGGATCACGTTTTCTTGGATGACGCTATCGTTGATCTCAATGCGTTCTTCTACGGGAACCTCGATGCCTTCCTTGTATCTTCTGTTGGTAACGAGTTCGGCCATGAATCCGATGACTAGGCTCACTGGGGCGACGGCGAAGACCGCTGGTGCCGTTGAGAGGATGGCTGTTCTCACAGGCTCAGGTAACTGTGGAATGACTGCGAGAGCCCAGAGGCCTACTGCTACTAAAACACAAAAGATGGCCATCGCTCCAGCAAAGTGCAGAGGTCGCTCGCGGTAGGTTCTAACGAAGAAGACGGACCACATATCGAAGAATCCGCGTAAGAAGCGACTAAAGCCATACTTGGAGACACCGTGTTGACGGGCATGGTGCTCAACCACAATCTCTGTGGTGCGGTATCCCTCGATTGCTGCGAGAGAAGGAACCATACGGTGCATCTCTCCATACATAGGGAGGTGTTTGACGACATCTTGGCGGTAGCACTTGAACCCACAGTTGTGGTCATGCAGGTTCACTCCATTCACCTTACTCAACATCCAGTTAAAGATACGACTCGGAAGAACCTTATGCCATGGGTCATGTCGAGTAGCCTTGTATCCAGAGACGATATCCCACCCATCACCTTCATTGATCTTCTCTAAGAATCTTGGGATCTCCTTAGGGTCGTCTTGGAGGTCTGCGTCGAGAGTGAAAACGAACTCTCCATTTGCCTCACGGTATCCCGTTGCAAGTGCGGGAGCCTTTGATCGGTTGGTCCTAAACTTGAGTGCACGTACGTGATCTGGAGCCTCTTTAGCCAACTCCTTGATGATATTCCATGAGTTGTCATCACTGCCATCGTCGATGAAGATGATCTCCCAATCGCTCGCGTGCTCGTTCGCTTGTTCAGCAATACGAGAATAGAGTTCCTTGAGGGTAGGGGCCTCATCCTTCAGAGGGATGATAAAGCTTAGGGTTGGTTTGTGCGTCGTTTTCATAGGGATCTATTTAGGTGGATTTTAGCAAATGGGATGAAAAGTGCAAGTTAAATGATTATTATTGGGATTTATTTTTAATTAAGTTTAATTAAATAATCGATTTTTTGTTTTGTTAAAAGAGGGGAGGTGAAGTAAGTATTATTCTAGCAGATATGAATAAATATTTCTTAGCGATCGTAGTGTGGGGAGTGTTCCTACCGTCCTGTATGACGGTGGGGAAAGACTACGTGAAGCCATATACCGTAACGCCTGAAGGGTACTCTATGAAGGGCGAAATGGTGGGAGAAAATGCTCCATCTGATCCATGGACATTAGCAGTGCTAGCAGACAATGAGGACCCGATAGGAGGGAGTGCTATGTGGTGGGAACAGTTTGGGGATGATACGCTGACGAAGTTGATCTTACGTGCGAGAAAGGCGAATCATAACATCTATATAGCGAGAAAGAGGATTTCGGAGAACTGGCATCAGCGGGGCGTTATTGCGTCCTATCTCTACCCTGAGGTCAAGTTTCAGGGGCGCGATGAGTATGGGATTGCAGAGTATGACACGGATAAGGTGGATGTAGAGATCAGTCGTACCTATTATGAAAACCATCAAATGATCTATGGTTGGGAGCTCGATGTGTTTGGTAAGATCAAGCGACAGGTTGAGTCTCTAGAGGCGGGGTATGATGCCAAGATCGAGGGCTGGCGGGATGCGATGGCCTTTATTAGTGGGGAGGTGGCGATCTCATACATTGCGTACCGTACATTAGAGCGTAGATTAGAGGTGGCTGATTTGAGTAAGGAAATCTTCTTTGAGATCAAGGATCGGATGGAGAAGAGGCGAGCCCTAGGTGTGGCAAGTGATATGGAACTGGCAGAGGCTACTGCGCGCTTTAAGACGAGTGCTGCATTGGTTCCTCAGTTGGAACAGGAGAGACTGGTCGTGCGCAACCGCATCGCTTTTTTAACAGGAGGAGATGTTCTCAAGGTACAGGCGCTACTAGATAAGGGATCGGGGGTTCCGACTCCGCCTAAGAAGATTATGACTGGGGTGCCGGCAGATTTACTGCGTTCTCGTCCCGATGTAAGACGGGCTGAGAGAAATATGGCATCGAGAACTGCATTGGTTAATGTGGCGATCGGGAACCTTTATCCCACCTTTACCATATCGGGGATTCTGAAGTATGAGCATCTGCTCGGGAGTTCCGTAGATGATGTCTTGGATAGAGTGGTAACGATAGGTTCGACGACCCGATGGAGGCTGCTCAATGGTAATTCAGATTCGCACCGAATCATGGAGCAAGAAGCATTCCTGGATCAAGCAGTAGGTGAATACCGTAGAGTCGTTGCGCAAGCGGTGGTCGATGTGGAAGACGCAATGGCGAGGCTACATTACACAAAGAAGCGTTTGGGCTTACTGTCTGACGCGAGGGAGGCTCATTTTAAAACGGGAGAGTTGATGAATGATGCCTATGATGCAGGAGAGGTAGAGCTTAGGCGATTACTGAATGCACAGTTAGATTATATCCAGACACTTGATGAGGAAACTGCAACCGAGGGACGTTGGGCGGCTCACTCAGTAAGACTCTTCCGAGCGTTAGGTGGTGGAGAGTTGTCTGGGGTTCCACAACAGTACAAGCACTACAAGAGTACTGGGCGTAGAGGGTTTTGGTCTTTTCTCCCCTGGGGGAGGGAAAAGGATCAGGCTATTCAGCCAGACCGGATAATGCGTCCTTAGCAGCGTGGAGAGATGCACTAAAGACATTGTTCAGGTCGTAAATGAAGGTGGTATCGAGTTGTGCGATTTCTGCTTCTTCTACGAGCTTACACATTTGATAGAGTTTCTCCATGCCGAGCATTCCTGAAGACCCTTTGAGTTGGTGCGCCGCGGATTTGAGTTCAGTGAGTTGTTCCGCTTCTATCGATGCCTGCATCGTAGCGATCAAGGTCTTTCCATTATCAGCGAAGTCGTCAACGATAGGGAGAAAGGTTTCTACATCATCTCCTACTAATTCCAAAAGTTGTTCACGGTTGATCAGCTGACTCATATGTGCAAAGTACGAAGTGCACGGTCGATCTGTCGAGAAGTAAAAGAGATTTTTAGTGTTCGTTGGTTGGGTTGATTTAAAAGTTTAATAAAATGTTGGTTTTTTTGTTTTGATTGTTGTATTGTGCGTGGGTGCAAACGAGTAAGGTCAAAGATTGGGAGCAACTCTACTACCGAGAAGTCGCATCTAAGCAGGTATTAGAGAAGCAGCTAGAGGATACCAAGTCTATGCTTGACGTTGCGTATGGAGAGCTAGATCAGACCGTAGAGAGTGTGGCGGGGCAGTATCTCTATGGAGAGAAGAAATACCGCGCCTTATTCGATGCCTCTATAGATGGCATTGCGATCTACAATAAGAGAGGGAAGGTGTTGCGCGTGAACAGCGCTCTGTGTGAGATTCTGAATTACGAAGAATCGTATCTAATCGGCAAGAGTATTGGGATTTGCTTTGATGTGAATGAGAAGTCTCGGAAACTATTACGCCAAGTGACAAAGTCATTAGAGGAGCATGGTCACACGAGAGTGGAATGTGAGTTGCTGACAGGATGTGGAGGAGTCGTCGCGTGCGAGGTATCTGTGTGTAAGGTGGAGGTGGATGGCGAGGTGGTCGTTCAGGTCATCGTGCGAGATATAACGGCGAGGATCGCAACGGAGCAGTTACTGAAACAGGCGAAGAACTCTGCGATACAAGCGAACAAGGCAAAGTCCATGTTCCTCGCCACGATGAGCCATGAAATCAGAACGCCCCTGAATGGTATTATCGGCTTTACGGACCTACTATTAGAGGAGCTAGACGATGAGCACCAAGAGTACCTCTCTCTGATTAAGAAAAGTGGAACGATGCTACTGAATATCATCAATGATATTTTAGACTTCTCCAAGATTGAGAATAATCAAATTGAGTTAGAAGAGATCGACTTTAACCTCCAGGACTGTATCGAGAATATCCTAGACCTGCAGTCCCAAAAGGCAGGGGCAAAGGATGTGAATCTGTTCTATAATATCGAAAGTGATGTGAAGATCGGTATGCGTGGGGATATGGGACGTATCCAACAGATCTTAATGAACCTGATCTCGAATGCGATTAAGTTCACCGAACAGGGGGCAGTAGAAGTCTATGTGAAGACGGTACCAGATAATGCGATCGAGATTTGGGTGAAGGATACAGGAGTGGGCTTTGATGAGAAGATGTCAGAGAAGCTGTTTAGGCCTTTCTTACAGGAAGATGCCTCTACGACCCGTCGCTATGGGGGGACAGGTTTGGGGCTCTCTATTTGTAAGCAGTTAGTAGAGCTGATGGGGGGATCGATTAGAGCTGAGTCTCAAAAGGGCGAAGGGTCGAGCTTTATCGTTAAGCTCCCGTTTATTCCTGCGGAGAAGATGATCAGTCGCGTGTCTGATGAGTTGGATCTGAGTTGGATGAAGGGGGTGAATATACTCGTTGTCGATGACCACCAAAGCTATCTTAAGTACATGCAGGTAAGGCTGGGGCGTTGGCAGATGAACCCGCTAGTAGTGGACTCTCCAATGGAAGCGCTCCGTAT
>WTJZ01000236.1:7066-18101 GCA_011524615.1 Akkermansiaceae bacterium
ATGAAATCAGATGATTTAAAGAGAGAGTTCGTGGAGTTAGAGGTGCTATGCGCTGATAAGAGTTGACCTAATTAGCCATATCCTTCAATAGTGTTTGAATTATTATGGCAGACGACAAATCAACAGAAATATTGAGCACTATGCTGGATGCTCTCGGCTTTGACAGTAAGGTGGAGCTAGAGTCTACAGAGCATGGTCCATGTCTACAGATCACCTCACCTGATAGTAAGCATATCATTGGGCAAAAAGGGGATCGTCTAGACGACTTTCAGTATTTAGTGAACCGCGTACTCCAGACGCAGGATCCAGAGAGTGAGCGTGTACGAGTAGATTGTGATCATTACCGTGAGCAGAGTGAGGCTCGTCTCAAGGAGAAGGTCTTAAGGTACGCACAGGAGGTCAAAGAGACAGGAGAGGCAAAGCGTCTTCCTCCACTCAATGCCTATCATAGAAGGCTCGTTCATAACTACTTGGTCGATGATCATGACATTAAGACGATCTCTCCTGAGGGGAACTCTCGATTCAAGAAGATTACGATCACTCTCAATAGTGGAGAGTAACAGCCCTCTATCGTAGTGGTTTATCTCGATAACGCGGCGACAACGCGACCTCTACCTGAAGTGGTGGAGGCAATGATGCGTGTGCACCAAGACTATTGGCAGAATGCCTCAAGTGGGTACCGAGCGAGTAAGAAAGTAAGCGAGCTCGTCGAAGAGGCTCGAGCAGAAGTAGCGTCACTAATCGATGCTCGTCCTGAGGAGGTGTATTTCACGAGCGGAGGCACCGAGTCTAACAATACGGTCATTGCCTCAGCAGATGCATTGTTGGGGTCAGAGGCTAAGATCGCGACCTCACAAATTGAGCATAGTGCCGTCTTGCGACCTATCGAGAGATTAGAGACTGCTGGCCGTACGGTGCATTATGTCCCAGTTAATGCAGGAGGCGTGATTGAGCTAGATGCTCTCAGATCCTGTCAGCCCCAATTCGTCAGTATGATGTGGGCGAATAATGAGACGGGGGTGATTCAACCGATTAAGGAGGTTTCGGAATGGGCTCGGGAAGGAGGAATTCCTTTCCATACAGACGCGGTGCAAGCGGTGGGAAAGATCGCAGTCTCCGTACAAGAGTGTCCGGTGAGCTTCCTGTCTATGAGTGCGCATAAGTTCCATGGCCCTAAAGGCGTCGGAGCTCTCTACGTGAAGGAGGGAATGCGTATGCAGCCCGCGATGTTAGGAGGCGGTCAAGAAGGCGGCATGAGGAGTGGAACAGAAGATGTCGCCTCCATCGTAGGGATGGGCGTCGCGGCAAAGACCGCGGCAGCACAATTATCATCTAAGGAGCAACAGATTCGTGAGAGGAGAGATCTCTTTGAGCAGCTTGTCTTAGAGAAGGTGACGGGGGTGTCTAAGAATGGGGAGTTGCATCATCGTTTATCGACCCATAGTCATCTCTCATTTCAAGACTGTGAGGCTGCTGGATTGTTGATTTTATTAGATGAATACGGGGTTCAATGTTCGGCTGGGAGTGCCTGTATGACTGGTAAGCAACAGGCATCCCATGTACAAGTTGCGATGGGGATCCCGGAAGAACGAGCTAAGAGTTCATTACGCTTTTCATTATCACACACTACATCCAAAGAGGATGTGAGCTATGCTGCGGAGCAAGTCGCGCGCGCAGTGAAAAAGTTACGATCCGTACAAACGACAGGAATTGGTCCTGTAACGGTATATACGCCATGAATGGAGAGAAAGAGAGTCCTATTATCGATACCACTCACGAGTGGGTTAAGGCATTGTATGCCAAAGGGTGGAGTGACTTCCCTGAAGAGGGAGTCTTACATTATTTTTTAGTCGATGGCGTGATCTTTGCTGGGCTTCTATTGCTCGCATGGGGGATTCATGTTGTCCTTAAGCTTCTCTTGGAGAGTTACTTTGGGAAACTACTTCAGCGGACTAAGAATACCTGGGATGATGAGTTCTTGAGGCATCGATTAGTGTCGAGGCTGACGCGTTTCTTTCCGGTCTTACTCTTATGGAATGTTGGTCCGATGGCTCTGAGGAATGAGAGTGCGGCACAGGCTACTCAGGTCGTCTTCAGTATCACATTGATTGTCATAGCGCTCTCCGTACTCTATGCGTGTCTTAATACGGTTCAGGAGCTCTATAAGCGTAAGGAGATCTCTAAGGAGATACCTCTGACGGGGATCACTCAGACAGTGAAGATCGTCATCACGATTATAGGTGGAGTGCTTATGCTATCCTCATTGTTAGGGAAGTCGCCGGCATTGATCTTCAGTGGGTTTGGGGCCTTGACCGCGGTGACGATGTTGGTCTTTAGAGACCCTATCTTGGGTTTAGCGGCTGGTATTCAGCTCTCATCTAATAAGTTGTTGGCAGTAGGGGACTGGATAGAGGTGCCTAAATATGGTGCAGACGGCATTGTCTTAGAGTTGGCTCTGACGACGGTCAGAGTGCAGAACTGGGATAAGACAGTGACGATGATCCCGACCTACGCCTTGATCTCAGATAGCTTTAAGAATTGGCGAGGGATGTCAGAGAGTGGGGTGCGTCGCATCAAGAGGAGCCTCAATATCGACCTCAATACGATAGGGTTCTTATCAGAGGAGCAGATTGAACAACTGTCTCAAAAGCCTCTTTTACAAGAGTACCTTCGATCAAAGCAAGCGGAGCTGACTACTTCTGGTGGTGAGCACCCGCAGGAGGAACGACGCCTGACAAATATAGGGACTTACCGTGCCTATATCTACGCATACATACACGCCCATGTAACCGTCTGCGAGACAGGAACCCAGTTAGTCAGACAGCTGCAACCTACGGATAAGGGGATGCCATTGGAGGTGTACTTCTTCTCCAAGGATAACCGTTGGGTACAATATGAGAACCTGCAGAGTGACCTCTTTGATCACTTGATTTCGATTCTTCCGGAGTTTGGGCTACGACTCTACCAGAGCCCTAGTGGTAGTGATCTGGTAGCCTTGACTCAGTCATCATAACTGGATGACTGATAGTTACTCTGTCGTGAATCGAAAAAACGTTGAGGGGGGATCACTATAATCTCCTTCTACTACCCAGGAGTCTTGATTTTTGCTCGTAGATAAGTAATCCAGGTACTCTGTATCAGTCCATTCGGATAAATTATGGCTCGTTTCTAGCGAGAGACCGTTAGGGTTTACAGATGGATCGATCGCTACCTCCAAACGAAATGAATCGTTAGAGGGAGTGGTGAGCAATGACCTCGCAGGAAGGGAGAGTGAGTCGGTAGGGTCTGAGCCTGTATAGTATTCAATGATATTGGACACTCCATCACCGTCATAATCAGCAGAAGCTTGCGTATCTGGTTCAATGGTGTTCCGGGTCCAAAAGTTACTCTGGAATGTATCATAGGAAACTAATTGTTCCGTGCTGGTTACGGTAACGTTATCAAAATCGAGAACGGTACCAGCGCCTTCGTTTTTGATGATACGGTATTGGAGTGATTGACCTAAAGGGAGGTCATTAGATGACAGCCATGATATACTTACTGGCGTGAACTTCCCTGCGGACTCACCATTATTCAGAGCGTCGAGATCAGCTTTTGTATAGGATTCAGTAGCGACGGTAATTCCTTCGGACATGATTTCGACAGTAGCCCCACCAAAGGATAGGGACGTGTCTCTTACTCCGATGGATACAGTGAGAGTGTATAGGGTACTTGGCTGAGCTAATGCTCTGGAGCTGCTCAGAAAGTAGTTGCCAGCAGACCCTTCAGAAAGAAACGCTACATGCTTGCCATCCATATTCTCCATGATTCCATCATTGCTTGTATCGAGAGCATCTTGGTAGGTGCTGGAACCTGGATTCATATAGCCGTTAATACCATCTGCACTCGTTTTTCCGTCGGTCGATAGGATCCTCCAGTCATGGATGGATAGGGAGGTGATGTAGGTTCCGTCTTCTTGCCTGAACAGGTAGTCAGGGTCAACAATGTGTAATTCATCGTCTGTGAGAGATACCGTTTTAGTCGTGATAGAGGTATTGGCATTATTTTCAAAGTCGCCATTTTCAGGAGATACGGGGGCGTAGGCTAGGAGGATATCTCTCCATTGTCCCGCATGATCTTCTAGGCCCGCCGCATTGAAGTGAATCGAATCTACCAGTTTACCTCCATCAGCATTCTCTAGGTGAAATTCATTCGTTGTAGGACCTAGGAAGATGAGCGGGTCAAGGTGCGCGGCTAACCGTTGGCCTGCGAGCACAGGCGTTTCTCGAGATAGTCGGAACGCCGGGGCGTAGCTGGCTTCACTAATGTAGAAGGGGACATCCCACCCCGCATTAGTTCGAGTGTTTTGCACCAAAGTCAAAAAGTTAGAGGCGTACGTGTCACAATTAGTACCTAATACGGTATTCGCTTCCCCTTGATGCCAAAGTACTGCCTTAAATCCGTTTGACGGGAAGGATTGTACTGCGGCCTTCAGTCGATTACTAAAATACGCGGGATCGAGCCACTTTTCCAGACTACTTCCCCCAATCCCGATCGACATAAAGCCGATGGGAATATCTAATTCTGATGTGAGCATGTCTCCGAGGTAATTCCAAGGAGTGCCACCAGATCCACCAGCGGTAGGAAAGGGTGATGTCGCTAGCCTCCACGTCTGAGTGGCTAAACTCTCTCTAACACACACCCTATCATCTACGAGTGTGTATGAGTCTTCTCCATAATCAGCAGAATTCGACTGGCCCGCAATTACGTATATATCTCCAATACCAATTTTCTCCAGTGTTGCCGAATGTGTGATGACACCATTAGTATTGCCTTGTAGTTCTATTTGATACCATCCACCTGCCGGAACGTCTGTGATGACTCCTGAGTATGAGCCTGTGTTATCATTGGTCGCCAACAGGAACCAATCTGTGGTGTTACCACTTGTATACCCGTCCATGACGACTAAGCGGGCCTTAAGTTCATCCAGTGTCTCCGTATATGATCCTGATACTTCTACACTAGCTAGGTTGTTCGTATTTCGTTGAATAATTGCACGCTCTTTGGGCTGGTTAATCGTTATCTCTGAAGCACTTAGTGAATACGGCAGCATGAGTGTGAATAGTACTTTTCTAAGCATGTTTCGGGTGTTGATAGTTGTGTTTTCTGAAGGGGAGCAATTTTCTGATTTGTTGAGAGGGCACAAAAAATGTAGTGGCTAGAGGCCACTACATAGGGATAGTAATGTACTATGCTAAGGGGGGAAATTAGCGACGGCGACGTGCCGCAAGAGCCAAACCTCCAAGTCCCAAGAGCGCGAATGAACTTGGCTCTGGCACTACCGTTGTAGAGGTTGCAATGTTTGCAGCGAACCCAAAGCGACTTACATAACCCGCGGTAGAGTCGTTATTGAGAATGGTGTATTGAGCTTGAGTCGAATCACCACCAACGTAGAAGCTGCTCGTGGTGAACTCGCCAGCAGCAAACGCATTTTCAACCCCCATCGCTGTACCTGTAGTTGTTAGGCTAGCAGTGGCTCCATCAACTCCGAGAGTGTAACTCTTATCTGGGTTTTGTTCTCTAAATAGAATGTTATTGAGAGCGAATTCTGCAGTGCTGACCGTACCAATAACATTACTGGTATCGACTGCCGCGTCTACTGTGAACTGAATACCACCATGTAGGATGAAATACTCTCCAGAAGGGACGATGGCGGTGTGGTCGGTTGTGACAGAGATGGTGAACTCAGCATAACCATCATCCGCTTGCGTATTGATACCATTCCCATTGAAGTCAGCTACCACACCAAATGTCCAAGTGGCAACTTGCCCAGAGACGGAGTAACTTTCACTGATTCTAG
The DNA here is from genome assembly GCA_011524615.1 of Akkermansiaceae bacterium. GTDB lineage: Bacteria > Verrucomicrobiota > Verrucomicrobiia > Verrucomicrobiales > Akkermansiaceae > WTJZ01. The sequence goes on from WTJZ01000236.1 coordinate 12,906, forward strand.
TTGCCGTATCACCCAATGAGACATTGCTGATCCCATAAGGGGTCGTGCCTCCGCGCAGATTGTTAAATTGAACAGTAGCGGCATTGGTAAAGGTTGCGACAGAAATTAATGAGATTAATGTAATTGTTGTTTTCATAATTTTACTGGTTATTGGTTCGTTGTTTGCCGAACACGTAAATCTTTTGAGATGAGCTTAAAAAATTAGAACAGATATTTTCTAGAATGACGGAGACGCTCGTGGATGCTCAAATCTGCCAGCTGAAAGTGTCGGCTTAAAAATGGTGTAACTGTTCAACTTAGAACGGTTCGTCTCAAACTCTTCTCGTTACTAACTCGCGTAGTACCAACATTAGTTACCATGAAGACTCTCAAGATAGACCATATTTCTCCATTTACTAAGCGGCTCCAAATGTTACTTACTTGTCTGACGACAAGTCTACTAGTGGCATCTGAACGCCCCAATGTGATCCTGATCATGACAGATGACCAGGGGTATGGGGACTTATCGTGTCATGGTCACCCTTACCTGAAAACGCCAGAAATCGACCTTCTACACCAAGAGTCAATAAGGTTTACCGACTTTCATGTGAGCTCATTTTGTACTCCAACTAGAGCCGCTATAATGACTGGTAATTACCCTGCTAAGACCGGAGCGTTCCGTACAACAGGTGGACGTTCGGCTATGCTGAGGAAGCAGAAGACTGTTGCTGAATTGTTTGCCGAGAATGGATATATCACCGGGATGTTAGGGAAGTGGCACCTTGGGGATAACGCCCCCCATAGGCCACAAGACAGAGGGTTCCAGTATGCATTATGGCATAGGTGTGGGGGGATAGGGCAAGCGTCGGATTACTATGGGAATAACTACTACAATGATACGTATGAAAGAGTAACTCCCGCCATACCTCATGGAGAATGGGAGAAAGCTTCAGGATACTGCACCGATGTTTGGTTTCGTGAGGCTCACGACTTTATCAAGACCCATCAGGAGACTCCATTCTTTCTGTATCTAGCACTCAATGCTCCGCATGGGCCGTATATTGTCCCTAATAAGTGGGCTGCTCCTTACCGGAATAATGAAGATATACCTAATGCCAACTTCCTAGGAATGATCGCAAATATTGACCATAATGTAGGGCTTCTAAGAGATGAATTAGAGAGGCTAAATTTGAGTGATAATACCATTCTAATCTTCATGACAGACAATGGAACATCAGCAGGTGTTAAGCTGGATCAACATCCACTAGATGGGGTAAGAAAGACGGGGTATAATGCGGGGATGCGAGGCAAGAAGTCTTCTATTTACGAAGGTGGCGGGAGAGTACCATGTTTCATATATTGGCCTGACGGAAACTTAATGGGGGGGCGTGAGATTGAGACGCTGACAGCACACATCGATTTGGTCCCAACTTTAGCAGACCTTTGTGAATTGAGGGTTGATGATCGCTACAATTTTGACGGGATTTCATGGAAGCCACTCTTGTATGGCGGAGACTGGTCTAGAGAGGCGCATGTAGAGCACTTCCACGGCGGTGCATATGGGAGAGTTTCGCTGAGTAAGCCGCAAGAATTCTCCAGTGTCATGACAGAGAAATGGAGATTTATTACGAACTATGGTAAGAGGGAGCTATACGATATCGAGTTAGATCCGGCTCAAAAAAATAATGTCATTCATGATAATGAGGAGATAGTGACACAGCTACAAAGTGTTTATAATCGCTACTGGGAGCAAGTGTTCCCGGGAGTGATGGAGGCACCGCGGATCGACTTGGGGAATATGGGGGAGAATCCCACCACTTTATGTTCCCAAGATTGGTTCAGCCCTAGAAAGTATCCTCCCTATGCTATCAGCCAAATCACAAAACTCCCTAAAGTGAATTACCCATGGTTAGTTAATGTGGTCTCCAGTGGTAAATACCGGTTCACTCTTCGCCAGTTACCCGAGTTAGCAGAAAAGGTGATACTAGGGGTAAAAGCTGGAAAAGTGAGTATCAATGGCGTCGAAAAGTTGATTGAGGTTGCTCCTAATAGTGAGTCTATCGAAATTGATTTGGAGATACCATTTGATGGGGGGCATGAATTGTGGACGACGTTAGTGTATGAGGACGGAACTGAAAGTGGGGCGTACTTTACCACGGTTGAAAAACTTTAGGCCCTACGGTTGGTGCTCGAGAGCTTTCTCACCTGTAGAAAGCTCACTCCCCATCCCGTCCTAATATGTTCTGCGCGATAGGGGAATTATGAAACGTAATGCCCTATGGGCGGTAGAAGAGGCTAGTAGGGAGACTCCTTTTGGGAATAGGGGAGAGTGTGTGATCCTAGTGAGGTGCTTCATAAGAGCGTCCTGTTTTCATATCTCAGCAGACATATGTCATATTCCTATACAGCGATCATGTGTGAGTATGTCTCGCACATTTATTTAGGTTTACGCAGCGACCATACAGGGGGGGAGGAGGAAAACCAAACAGCGAAATGAAGAATCGGCACTCTGGTTCTACACTTCTTGCGATGGTGCATTATATTTGTCTTTCGCTACCCAATTACCGATTCCAAAACGTGTTCTATAGCGTTGCTAGGGCGTAGTAACGGGATTTTTCTGAGGTTAGATTGAGGGGACTGAGAGAGAAAGGAGCTGAATTTTGTTGCTTCAGATTTTACTTGGCATTTTTACACATAGAGATATTAATCGACCATCCTAAATAAATTTATTTGATACGAACGAGTGAAAGTTGAACACTTTTGCCTCTTTATTTGAGAATAAAATTAGGGTCTTAGACGAGATTAATTATTTACGCACATGACCGATCCAGACAAGACGCGATATACCTTGATACAAAAGGCACTTAACCTAAGTGATGATCGTGCTTGGAATGAACTCCATGATCAGTACATCAACTTTATTTACTACCTACTGAGGCAAATGAATGTAAATGAGAATGATTTAGATGACATTGCACAGCGGGTGATGATCACAATGATGGAGAAGCTCAAGGCCTATGATTCATCTCGTGGCAAGTTTCGGACTTGGTTAATGATGGTTATTAAGTCGACTACCATCATGCACTTTCGAAAGGTGAAGTCATTACAGGATAAGCACGATGTATATGAGGCTCACCTCAACGAGGAAGCGGCGGAAACAGACATGGATGTGCTGATAGAGAAGCAATGGATTAACTACATTACTTCTGTTGCGAAGCAACGTCTGAAAAGGCACTTTAGAGGAGATGCCATAAAGGTTTTTGAATTAGGCCTAGAAGGAAATAGTGTCGAAGAGATTGCTGAAAAAACAGGCTTAGGGAAATCTTCCATCTATACGTTACGTCAAAGAGTCAAGAAGGCATTGATGCGTGAGACTAAGTCATTGATGCTAGATTTAGAAGGGGAATAGTAGAATTAAGAGGTTTGAGTACAGATTTTTTTGAGAAGATGTATCACGATCTTCAGGGAGAAAGAGGGAGTGAGGAAATGTACCCAGCCTTGTCTCGCCTGAATCATGTAGAGACATATTTTACAAAGGAGGAGCTGATCGGTGAAGGAGCGTTAAAGAAGGTATATAAGGCCTACGACACTCAATCGCAGCGCTTCATTGCATTAGCTCGACCTCAGGATAATTTACAAGAGGAGTTTCATGAGGACTTTATTCATGAAGCTTGGCTGACCTCTTCGCTTAACCATCCGAATATTATTAAGATTTATGAAGTAGGATTGGATCCATCAGGGATGCCGTTCTTTTCTATGGATCTGAAGGGGAATCAAACGCTCGATAAGTTTGCCCAAAGTGGGGCGACGCTTAACGAGAAGTTAGAGGTCTTCCTCAAGGTGTGTGACGCCATATCATATGCTCACTCTAAAGGGGTATGCCACTTAGACCTCAAGCCTGAAAATATTCAGTGTGATGAGCATGGAGAAGTACTGGTTTGTGACTGGGGGCTGGGCAAGTGTGATCGAGAGATCGAGCATAACCCAGAGCTATCAGCATTACAAATTGCTCGTAATACGACTCTCTACGGTGTGGTCAAAGGGACCATCGGCTACATGTCTCCAGAACAAGCCCAACTTGATACTCTCAAAGACTACAGATCTGACGTGTATTCTCTCGGGTGTATCTTGTATTACATCTGTACTGGCTATTCCCCCTACGAGATTGATGGAGAAAGGGGGGACTTGGAGAACATTAGGCGTGGAGAATACAATAAGGAGAGGCTCGCGACTCTTAATGAGAGTCTGCGAGCGGTAATTATTAATGCGCTGCAGTTAGATCCAGTAGCACGATATGGCTCTGTTGAGGATCTCAGGCAGGATATTGAGCGGTATAGAAGAGGGTTTCCGACTCAAGCGGAAGCGGCGAGCACGGTAAGGAGATTGAGCCTCTTTTGTAGCAGAAATAGAGTTATTCTAAGTCTTGTTGCGGTTTGTACCATTATATTTTTTGGGCTCGGGGTCAGTAATGTCATTAGCTATGTGACCAAGTCGAAGAGCGATGAGCAATTAAGTGAAGTCGCTAGCAGGCTCGAGACAAGTAATTTGGAAAGCGAGGTCCTGGCGCAGGCTCTACAAGAAGAAATTCCTCATATTAATGCTCATATTTTGAAAGGGGCTAGTAATTTTCTTTCTGACCTCGTTGTATCGGAAGACCCTGTAGACTTTGTGAGAAGAAGAGAAGCACTGTTTAATGCAGCCTATGAGATGAGTCATGGTAATATCTCAGCCGCGCAGATGCTGATCATGAGTAGAGCTGTCAAATTAGACTTTAAAGCAGCATGCGAAATCAAAAGGTACCCTAAGCGGATGCAGAAAAGGATAGGCTTTATCAGTGGGCTCCGTGATTGGAGCTTCTCCAGTGAGCTCCGCCCTACTGTAGAAGAGATGGTTTACTTTTTTAATCGCTGTGTTGAAGAACAATTTTTTGACTACCGCTTTATCGAGGCCATTATGGTTTATGACTTGTCTTTAAGGAACTCAGAGGAGGAGCGATTGAAGGTGTTTAGTGCATACCTGCAAGTACTCAACGGAGGTCAAGATATTAGTGTTGAGGTACGCCCTTCTACTCGAGGAAAAAATGTCCGCATAGAGGCTCAGCATGGACTACGGTTTTCTGTTCCTCATGGGGCGCAGCGTTCCTGTTTAAGTTTCGTCCCTCTTGATCACTTGGTAATTAAGGCTCAATTTTTGCGTCTTCATTGCTTAGGAGGTTGT
>WTJZ01000206.1 GCA_011524615.1 Akkermansiaceae bacterium
AAGGCCGCATGCAATTAATCCAGCGTAGATACGCTTACTCTTGAGCAGGTCAAGGGAGCCTATAATAGGCTTAAGCATGAAGCCTAGGCCATGACGGATGACACTATAGACAATGACAGCCGCGCCACATGCAATGCCGAACGGGAGCCAAGGATCTGGACTGTCAATGAAGGTGTAGACTAGTGCTCCACCATTTCTGAAGATGATCCAAAAGATAAACGCGGCAGCTGCGAAGCCAACAATGCTTAGGCTGATACGAATAATCCCCTTGATGAATCCAACAACGAGTGTGAGCAGGAGTAAAGCACCACCCGCAAGTCCGATGTGCGATTCCGTTAGTTCTTGAGGGAGGCTACTTAAGTCCATAATTACTTCATTGTGATTTGACCGTTCTGCCCACGTTGACGCAGTAAGTGGTCACAGAGTACGAGGTTGACCATCGCTTCTACCATAGGGACAGCACGAGGGAGGACGCATGCATCATGACGGCCACGACCTTTGAGTGTTGAGTCTTCCTTGTCTGTGTTGACCGTTTCTTGTTCGGTCATGATCGTTGCAGTCGGTTTAAAGGCGACTCTGAAGACGATATCTTCTCCGTTAGAGATTCCACCTTGGATACCTCCAGAGCGGTTTGTTCTCGTACGAACGCGATCTCCTTCCATGTAGAAGGCGTCGTTATGTTCACGACCTGTGAGGAGCGTTCCTGCGAATCCTGATCCGATTTCAAACCCTTTGGTCGCAGGGATACTCATGACAGCCTTAGCTAGTTCCGCCTCGAGCTTATCGAAGACTGGTGCACCGAGTCCTGCAGGGCATCCTCGGACGATACATTCGACGACACCACCGATCGAGTTGCCATCGGCACGAACCTCTTTGATTCGGTCGATCATTTCGTCGACCTTACTCGCATCTCCCGTACGGACGATGTTAGATTCGATTTGTTCTTTGGTAATCGTTTCGTGATCTACCTCTGCCTGGATGTCTTGGATGGACTTGACCCATGCAAGCACCTCGAGGTCAGGATAGAGCGACTTGATGACTTGTTGCGCTACTGCTGAGGCTGCGACCCGTCCAATGGTTTCGCGAGCTGATGCCCGTCCGCCGCCTTGCCAGTTACGGAGTCCATACTTTGCTTCGTAAGTATAATCCGCATGGGAAGGGCGATAATTAACCGCCATCTCCTCATACGCAGCAGGACGAGCGTCCTTATTACGCACGAGAACAGCGATCGATGTTCCTAGCGTCACCCCTTGGAAGGTGCCGGATAGAATTTCACATGCGTCTGCTTCTTTACGCGGGGTGACAATATCGCTTTGCCCTGGTCTTCTACGATCGAGCTCGAGCTGTATCATCTCTTCATTGATAGGGATACCTGCTGGGCACCCATCAATCATCACGCCTACTCCACCACCATGGGATTCTCCCCATGTAGCTATCTTAAATGCTTGTCCAAAAATACTCGACACACCACTGACTTACACATGGCAGGGCTGGGGTGCAACTATGAATTTCTATTGAATAGGTTTAAGGCATCTAGATGCTCCCCTGTAGGGCCTGATTCCCAATGGTGACCAGCGGAAATCGCCTGATGGAGAAACGACTTGGCTTGCATGATGGCATCCTTAAGAGGAGTGCCGCGAGCGATATATGCGGCAATCGAGGCGGACAGGGTGCAACCTGTTCCATGATAGTCTGGCCCAGTGAGGCGAGGTAAGCAGAACTCATGTGATCGTCCATTAGGATCGGTGAGTAGATCGATAGAGCGGGTAGGGTCATCATGGTGGCCTCCCTTGACGAGGACATTGACCCCGAACTGGTGAGCGAGCTGAGAACCTAGCTCTGCTTGGTCATCAGAATCCAAGCCTGCCAGAGCCTGGGCCTCTCTAAGGTTCGGCGTGATCAGTGCGGCGAGAGGGAAGAGCTGCTCCGATAAGGAAGTTAAGAAGGTCTCCCCCCCGAATGATGCCCCCGCACTCGCTGAGCCCACCGGATCGATGATGAGAGGGATCTCTTTGCCTTTCAAGGTCTGAGCGACACATTGCACGATCTCTGGGGAGAAGAGGAGTCCCGTCTTGATCGCTGCCACAGGGTAGCTCTCTAGGAGGCATTCGAGTTGCTCCCTGACGAGCTTGGCAGGCATGGCCTCCCATGAGACGACCTTATTAGGAGTCTCTGCTACGACACCTGACACGACAGTGAGTCCATACGTATCGAGGGTGTGAAAGGACTTCAGGTCAGCCTGAATGCCTGCGCCAGCACTGCAGTCAGAACCAGCAATTGAGAGAACAACAGGAGGGGAGGACATCATAAGACTATAGCTCGATGACCCCATTAGTCGTCAACAAATGTGTCATCTTGACATCATGAGGTTCTGAAACGATGGAAGAGAGTTGCTGGTCAGGGAAGCAGATTCCCATACGGATGGTCGAAGGAATTTGACTCAAGTATCGATCGTAAAAGCCCCCACCTTTGCCGAGGCGCTCTCCCTGAGGGCTAAATCCTAATCCTGGGCAGAGGACGAGATCCAGCTGTTCTGCAGGAATTAATGGATGGAGCGTGGCTGAGGGTTCTGGGATTCCTCGATAACCACTTACGAGTGTATGCGTCTTCTTGACGTAATGAAAGGTCATGTGCTGATCGTTTACGAGAGGGAAGCACCACTTAAGGTAGGCGAGGTCTTTAATCGTTGATGATAAATCTACTTCGCGGCCGTATGCCGAGTACACCCCGATGTGTTGATAGGATGGGTTGAGGATAAGCCAGCTCTTCAGAGCGTAGTTGAGCTGCTGAGTCGAGAGGGTGAATTCTTCTTCCGTCAGTCTGTCGAGGGCAGTCTTGAGCTCTTGTCGTTGTTGGAGTTTAGTTGTCGCAGACATTATTGAGCCTCTCTGATTTGAACCATTAATTGGTACTGATTATCATTATTGAGGAATCGAGGTCCCATAATCACTTCTGCTCCATTTGGGCAACTCCAGCGATGGGTGTAAGCAGTCCGACCAGAGCTGAGACGCACGAGGTCAGGGTAGGGGGCTGCATTGCCCGGGGTGCCATACATTTGCGAGAGGAGTGTGCTGAGTTCGCTCCATGAGTTATTGAGGGTCTTTGTGTACTCAGCGGGCGTGACGGTGTCTGATTCGAGTTCGATTAATCTGAGGAGCTTATCTTGGAAGACGAAATTGAGAGAGAACTTGAGGCCTCCAATTTTATTCTTCGTTTGGTAAATCCCATTGAGAGTGCCGAGGCCATCAAACATACCAAGATCACTTTTACCTTCGATGATTTGACTGGTACGGATCTTTGACTGGACTTGACCTCTATTATCACCAAAGCGTAGTTCGTCAAAGGCTGGTTGATTCTTGATCTTCTGGAGTCGTTCTTCTTCTACTTTTGCTCGGAGCCACTTTTGGTCGGATGCGTGGAGCTTTTCGATCGCGATGTTGAACTCTTGTCCCTCCCCCTTAGAGATGGTGACCATGCCGTTCTTATATTCGATGAGTTCTCCGTAGAAGGAGCGTGTGCCCGAGGCGTCAGTCCATTTGCGAGACTCAGCTTGCGCACTATGCAATAATAGTAGAGTTAATAGGAAAGCAATTTTCATAGGTTGATTTGCAGTATAGGTGGCCGAATGTTGCTCTTTTAGCGATGCTCGTAAAGATAATTGTGTACTCCTTAATCTAAAGGGGGGAATGCAAAACAGCCAGCTTCGTATGAAGCTGGCTGTTTGACTAAATGGTTATGCGAATTCTAAGGGATTACCACTGTGTAGAACGTGTGTGGCTGTAGTATGACTCAGCACCGAGTTCTGGTGGGAATTCTGTGAATCCTGAAGTTGGGTTTACTTCGATACGTGCATCTTTACCACACTTCTTGTACGATGGCTTGTATGTGCCATTGTTTGTTGGAGCGTAGAACGTAAGGAGTTCGTAGAAGCCGTAACCGAAACGCTTAAGACCTTTCGTTGTGCCGTTCACGAGTCCGTATGATGCACCAGCCTTACGACCATGTGTTTCATTCTTACGAGCAACCTCTACTGGGATCTCAACGAAACCGTATAGGATGTTGCTAAGTGCACGACCAAGCTTACGCGATGCGGTGTACTCTGAAGCTGGAGGAGCCTGAATGTCTGCTGTTGCTACAGAAGCAAGAGCGCATGCCGATACAAGTGTGATAATCCAACGTTTCATGTGTCTTAAATATTAGTTGTAATTTTTTCGTAAGGGCAAGGGTAAAATGTAATTTCTTTAATTATATTTTGTAATCTCCCCCTTACGGGACTCTTTCTTCTATTAAAGTGAAACGGATTGTGCACTTGTGATGCCCTCAACTTGGCCGAGTGCGTCACAGATGTCAGCATTGATTTCGCCATCTACTTCGATAATCGTCAGTGCACTGTTGAGCTCTTCATTGCGAGCGAGTGACATATTAGCGATGTTGTAGTCGAGTTCAGCCAGCTTGGTTCCTACTGTGCCCACGATTCCCTTGCGGTCATCATTGCGGACAAAGAGGAAGTTACCTTTAATTCCCATGTCGACAAAGACCTTGTCGATTTCTACTACCTTAGCAATCTGTCCGATGACTGTTCCTGCGACACGGTATCTGACGTCACCCTTGCGGAGTTCTGCGACGAGTAGGTCTGAGTATTCTGTTTTGGCATTGATGGTAGACTCGACGAGGTCGAGCCCCATTGCTTTTGCCTTAGCTGGAGCGTTGACGATGTTCACTTCACCTTCTGAACTCGCGTTTAGGAGAGAGTAGAGTACAGTACGTGAGACGAGAGCAGTGTCCTTCTGTGAGATCTCTCCGTGATAGGAGACTCGGAGTGCATCAGGGTTATCGATGCCGAGTTGTGCGAGAAGGGTACCAAGCGCTTTACCGAGATCGAGGTATTGTCCGATTTCTTGCGCCGCCTCTGCATCTAGGGATGGCATGTTGATCGCATTGCGGATTTCTCCACTTGCGAGGAAGTCACGAATCTGCTCAGCCACTTGGATCCCCACGTTTTCTTGAGCTTCGTTGGTTGACGCTCCGAGGTGTGGAGTGAATGCGGTGTGCTTCTCGTGCTGGAAGATGTCTGTCTTAGCGAGTTCTGGCATCTCGATCTCAGGTGGCTCTTCTGTGTAGACATCGAGTCCACAGCCACCGATGTGACCACTCGCGATTGCATCACTGAGAGCCTGCTCGTCTACGAGGCCTCCACGTGCACAGTTGACCACGATAGCGCCTTTGTTCATGAGCTTCAGAGATTCCGCATTGATGATGTTGCGGGTAGAGTCGATGAGAGGGACGTGGAGTGTCACCGCATCTGCTCCTGTGAGTGCGGCCTCAGGTGAAGATGCGAGTTCGATCTTAAGCTCGTCCGCGCGTGCTTGTGTTAGGAATGGGTCATATCCGACAACGTGCATGCCAAATGCCTGCGCACGCTTAGCGAATTCTACGCCGATACGTCCCATACCAATGATAGCGAGTCTTTTGTTGAAGATCTCGATCCCTTGATACTGCTTACGGTTCCACTTGCCTTCGAGGAGAGATTTGTACGATGCACCAATGTTACGAGCGGCTGAAAGAAGGAGGGTGAACGCGAGTTCTGCAGTAGAAATCGTGTTTCCTGTAGGTGTATTCATGACGATAACACCATGAGCATTAGCGGCATCACGGTCGATGTTATCAACACCAACACCAGCACGACCAATCACCTTGAGCTTCTTACCTGCTGCGATGACATCTTCACGTGCCTTAGTACGAGAACGTACGATCAGTGCGTCGTACTCGTGAATGGTTTCGAGTACTTCTTCTTGCGTCATCTTAGGCGTGAATACGACTTCAAAGTCATCAATCGCCTTCAGAAGGTCCACCCCAATGGGGGAAATGTTATCTGCTACCAGAATCTTAAACTTAGCCATGTTACGTGCAGGCTTACTGTACGATATCGCTCTTGTCAAAGTTTAGAACACGATAAATCTCGTTCTTCATAAATTGAAAAAAAATCATAATCATTACAGTTTTTGCTTGCGTTAGAAAAAAGTGCTGTTATTCTGCTCGTCCAACTTCTTAAAAGCGCGATTAGCTCAGTGGTAGAGCAATACCTTGACATGGTAGAGGTCACTGGTTCAAATCCAGTATTGCGCACCATCTTT
>WTJZ01000154.1 GCA_011524615.1 Akkermansiaceae bacterium
GGAAAGTTGGAAAGTTGGAAAGTTGGAAAGTTGGAAAGTTGGAAAGTTGGAAAGTGTGTTTTTACGTTAAGTGGATTACAAAGGAGCTACTCCTAACTCCCCGTACGCAGGTTCTTCTGTGACTTTTAACTTTATACTTTTAGGCTTTAAACTCTCTCCTTACTCCCCGTGCACATGTTCTCCTGAGACTTTTAACTTTATACTTTTGAGCTTTAAACTCTCTCCAGCATCCCAGTGCACCAGTCTTCCTGTGACTTTTAACTTTCCACTTTCAACCTTTTAACTCTCCAGGGTGGCACAAAAAAACCCCTTCTAATGAAGGGGCAAACAACTGCTTATGAGAAATATCTAGGTGTGAATTAGTTGATTGCTACTGCAACCGAACCTGATTCACCCGTACGGATACGGATTGCTTCTTCTACTGGAGAGATGAAGACCTTACCGTCACCGATCTTACCTGTGCTGACGCTGTCTACGATCGCTTTTGCAACTGTTTCAGCTTGGTCGTCTTCAACAACGATTTCGATTTTAACCTTTGGGAGGAAGTCAACAGTGTACTCAGAACCACGGTAGATCTCGGTGTGACCCTTTTGACGGCCAAATCCCTTAACCTCTGTAACGGTCATCCCTTGGATACCTACTTCTGCGAGTGCTTCTTTTGCTTCTTCTAGTTTGAATGGTTTGATGATTGCTTCTACTTTTTTCATGTTAAATCTTGTGAAAGTTAAAAACCTTATTGCATGAGGTGTGCCATGTTATCAATCTGAAAGTTATTTTCTCATAAATTTGTAATAAGGGTGGAATTGTTATGAATGTGACTTATGGTTGGGCTATGAGTATGTTAAATGCATTTAAGGACTTCTTAGAGGGGATGTCAGCCGAGCGGATTGATGAGATCGATGCGCTGTATGCGGAGGAATTAGACTTTGCTGATCCGATGAACCAGGCGACTGATCGTGAGCACTTTAAGCGAATCGAGCGAGATCTGTTTAAGCAGTTGAAGGATATTCGCTTTACGGTGACGAGTATGCAAGGGGATGAGCGTGAGGGGTATGTCTCCTGGGTGATGGATTATCGCTTTCGGTTTTGGCAGCGTCAAATCACAGGCGTCTCTCATCTAAAGTTCAATGGTGACAGGCGAATCGTCTATCAGCATGATTACTGGGATGCCTCCTTCTCGGTTTATGGAGAGTTTCCTATGATAGGCTTGATGATGAAGGGGATCAAAGCGCTGCTAGCCGTTAAGTAGTCTCTCTTGCTAGGATTACCGTGAACCTAGATGGGCTAGTTTCATGGAAATAGATTTAATATTCGTTTGAACATTTTAATTTGGTTGTTAAGGTGTTCGCATGAATCCCCTTCGGTATCTCTTCATTGATTTTGATAGTTACTTTGCCTCTGTAGAGCAGCACTTGGATCCATCGTTGAGAGGGAGGCCGGTAGGGGTGGTGCCTACGATGGCGGAGACGACCAGTTGCATTGCGGCGAGCTATGAGGCTAAGCGGTTTGGGGTGAAGACGGGGACGCGGGTATCAGAGGCACGGCAGCTCTGCCCAGGCATCCAGTTTGTGGAGGCGGAGCACTCTGTCTATGTGCACTATCATGAGCGCTTCCATGCTGCGATCGAGGAGGTGATTCCGATTACAAAGACGCTATCGATCGATGAAGTCTGTTGTGAGCTCCCTAAGAATTGGCGAGATCGCAGCTATGTCGAGAATATGATGCTGAGGGTTCAGGATAATCTCGCTCACAAGGTGAGCCCCTGGATTACCTGTTCGTTGGGTGCTGGGCCTAATCGATTTATTGCTAAGCTCGCGTCTAAGTACCGTAAGCCTAATGGGCATCATATCGTAGAGCAGGAGGATCTGATGGAGTTCCTAGTCCAGCATCAGCTCTCTGATCTTAATGGGGTAGGCCGGAATATGGAGGCGCGCCTTAAGCGTGCAGGAATCTATACGGTCGCACAGATGTGTCAGTGTAAGGAGGAGACCCTCCGTAAGGTGTGGGGGAGCGTCCATGGGGCGCGTATGTGGCATGCTCTCAAGGGAGACGACCTAGCAGAGTTACAGACGCATACGTCTACGATCGGCCATAGTCATGTCTTGGCTCCTGAGCGCCGTGCCCCTCACCAGGCATTGAAGGTCTTGCATCGGTTATTACAAAAGGCCACTCTGAGACTCCGAGATAAGGGGTATGTGACCTCTCGGATGCAGTTATCACTGCGTTATGACAGTGGATTACGTTGGGGGCATGAGGCTCGGTTCGACGAGACTTGTGAGAGTCACCCTCTCCGCTATGCACTGAGTGAATTATGGTGTCTGCGCCCAGCTCCGCATGAGACGATACGGAAGCTTAGCGTGAGCTTCTTCGGGCTCAAGGAGAAGACGAATTATACTCTGAACTTATTCTCCCAAGAGGACCCTAAGCGTGAGGCGGTGGACCAAGCGATGGATCATATCGTGAATAAGTTTGGGAAGCAAGCGGCGTATTATGGTGGAGCTCATGGTGCCCAAAAGGCGGTGCAAATGCGGATCGCGTTTAACCATATCCCTGATCTGATTCTCGAAGATTAGGGAGAGTTAGTGATTGATGTATGAGATGAGTGTTGAGAGGCCCCGTATATAAAAAGTTATTATTTTTATCTATTGTGTTGACTTTGGGTAACTTGAGTCTATAACTGCGATCAGTAAACCGATTTTTTTATGATCAATCTTGCTACATATACACGCTAAACACACACAAGGTGATGTGTCAGGGATGCCGTGATGAACCTTACACATATGGGTTCGTAATAGAGTATGAAATACTGTTGTACTCACGGTGGTCAAAATAGAGTATTCTCTCCTCATGGATGGAAGAGTTGTTCCTTATATTTATGGGCTTTTTTAGCCTGTGAGAGGGCTGCTTGTCTATTCAAGATATGTGTCTATTACGCAGAGTAGTAGGTCGTTGTAGAGTGGTCATGCTCCATCCCTTAGACCTGTGAATTGATAGTCCCTTTTAGTGTATTATTGATATCTCTAAGTGCTGATCCCTTAGAGCGGGGAGAGTTGTGCACATATAGTAAGAGATAGCATTTAAGAAAAGAAAATAGACAGTGTTGAGAACGGTCTGGAGGGCGTCATTACTGATGCAGAGGACTGGTTCTAGCTGTATGCAGTGTGAGCAAGAGACATAGGGATACTGCTAACATTGGTGGAACTAATTAGAGAATTATGAAATTATATCAACAGACAGTGCTAGTCCTCAACCGGAACTGGCTAGCGATCGGAACAACTACGCCAGCAGAAGCGTTTGCGCATCTGGTGCGAGAGTCCGCTCGGGGACTATTATTGGATCGGGATCAAGGAATGAGAACCGTAGGTTGGGATCTCTGGGCACGGTTGCCTGTACGATCTTCCGACGAGGTGATTTCTACCCCTAGTAGAGTGGTTAGAATCCCAACGGTCATCGTCTTGAATACGTATAACCAAGTACATGATGGGCATCATCCTCAGCAGAGAGGGGGATCTGTATCGCGTCGGGTGCCTGCTACCTACCTGATCCAGAACACATACCACATCGCAGACTGGGAGTACTTTCTCCCTAGTTAAGAGGTCTGACCGGCGTGGTGCAAGTAGGCTTCGGCCACTTTTTTGAACCAACAAGAAACAAAACTATTTATATGATAACGAAATTAGAGCTCATCGAGCTAGGATATCCAGAGGGAGCATTGATAGAGGAGATTTGGGCGCGAGTGCTGCAACATCAGCAGAGCGGAATCACGCAACGGAAGTATCTGCTCAAATTGCTCCGCCGGGAATTCGGTGCACCAGATGGGCGCATGAAGATGAGGAAGCGTCCTCTCCCATTTGGAAAGGCGATCAAGGAGACTTGTGAAGATGGTAAGAAGAATATCGCAGCGGTCACAGCTAAGATGAATGAGCTACTCTGTACTCCGATCATTGAGGCGGGGGCGGTGATGCCTGATGCTTGCCCTGCGAGTATGGGAGAGGCTGTGATTCCTGTCGGTGGTGCGATCGCCGTGAACAATGCGATCATTCCATCGGCGCACTCTGCGGATATCTGTTGTTCGATGTATGCAACCTTCTATGAGGCTCGTACTTCTGTAACTAATGAGATGAACGCGCTTGCTACTTCTACTCGGTTTGGTCCCGGAGGGAGGCATTATGATCATCTGGTGCATCACCCTGTCGTGGACGAGCCGGTATGGGATAATAAGTTCCTCTCTGGTCTCCAGGACTATGCTAAGGTGCACATGGCTGATCAAGGGGACGGAAACCACTTTGCCTACATAGGGAAAGTGACCTTTACGGTTGCGCAGTTGACGCAGTTACGCGAGGCTGGGTTTCATCAGATCGCGGAGGCACTGGCCGAGAGTCCAACGAAGGAATACCGAGTATTGGTCACTCATCATGGATCGCGGGGATTGGGATCGCATCTGTATAAGCGTGGCCAGAAGGCGGCGGAAAAGAATACGGCCAAGGTTGCCGAGGGGGTGCCTCAGGCGGCGGCATGGATCGACTTTGATTCTAAGGAGGGGAAGGCGTATTGGGAGGCGCTCCAGTATGTGAGCCGCTGGACTCAGGCTAACCACCAATCCATTCATCAGCGCTTCCTAGACTCGATAGGGGCTAGTGAGGTAGCGACGATGGGCAATGAGCATAACTTCGTCTGGAGACGACAGGGTGAGAACGGGGAGAATATCTTCCTCCATGGGAAGGGGGCAACACCGGCGTGGATGGATGAGAGCGGTCATCCTCAGCTCGGATTAGTCCCGATGAATATGGGGGCTCCAATCTTAATCATTCTCGGTCGGGATAATCAGGATTACTTAGGCTTCGCACCACATGGGGCGGGGCGTAATCTGAGCCGAACTGCGCTCAAGAGACGGTTCTATAAGAGCGCTAGTGATCCTAAGGCGATGCAAGTAGCGATCGATCAAGCAACACAAGGGCTCGATATACGATGGTATTGCGGTAAGCCTGACTTGAGCGAGAGTCCGATCGCGTACAAGAATGCGGATCAGGTGAAGGCTCAGATCGAGGAGTTTGGGCTCGCTGACATCGTGGCAGAGATCCAACCTCTGGGTAGTATCATGGCTGGGCAGTCGGCAATCCCATATTGGCAACAGAAGGAGGAGCAACTGACGCCTAAGCAAAGGCGACAACTCCAGCATCGTGCGGAACGAAGAACGTTCAAGCAACAACTCGGACAGTATGATGATGAGTCTTTTTAGTGGTGAGTAGATCGTCTCTTCTCTCTCAGTTTAGGTCAGGTGATTTTTCTAGTAGCATCTTTGGTAATGTGGAGTATGAGAGGTCATGAATTCGTTAGTTGGTCGTCCCTATTGGATAGGCGTGGTGTTTTTCTTTGTGGGGTTCTCCCCCGGGATGTGGATGCCTGCGCTGCCTAATGTCCTCAGTAAGATGGGGCATGAATCCTGGATCCCGTGGATCTATATGGGGATGCCGCTGGGGTCGATTATTTCTCCCTTTATCCTAGGAGCCTTGTCTGATGGTAAGGTGGCCGCTAACCGTCTCTGTGGCTACGCGATGTTGGCGGGGGGGGGGACTATGACCGTTGCCTTCACGGCCCTTCATTATGGCGTGCCGATTGAGGTGTTTGTCGTTCTTATGCTGATCAATTCGTTGCTCTCCGCGCCACTCTGGGCGTTGGCGACCCAGTCAGCTCTCGCATTCCTAACGGGGCGAGAGGAGCGCTTTGCGTATTACCGAGTATTTGGGACGATCGGTTGGCTCGCCGCCGGTATGATCGGAGGTCTGTACCTAGGGGCAGATGAGTCGGCACATGCGGGCATCCTCGGTGGAGTTCTGCGCTTCCCCGTTGGATTGATCTGCTTCCTGATGCCCCACTGTGAGCCGGTGGCCAAGGGGAAGAGCTTCTCTATCTTGCAAATGATGGGGCAGGGGAGCCGTGAGCTATGGCTCGACCGTAATGTGCGAGTACTCTTTATTTCCGCGGGGTTGATCGCGATTCCGCTGAGTGCCTTTTTTATGTATTGCCCATTGCAGATGCAAGAGATGGGTGTGGATAAGCCCACCGCCTGGATGTCACTCTCGCAATGGTTCGAGCTGCCCGCGATGCTGACACTGACCTGGGC